>NZ_JBIMLI010000241.1:0-3968 GCF_051859755.1 Limnospira sp. | reverse complement strand
GGGGCTGGCATTTTTGGTCTTCTTAGTCATCTCGTCCTCTCCATTATACGTCCTAAGTGTTCTGTCTTGTGCTATACCTCCGTTTTGAGTCACAGTTTCAGCCCCAAATCAGAACCCGATGATTTGTCAAGTGATTCATAACGCCAGGGTTCGCGCTACTATGAGAATTGGGCAGCCCTGAGCCATAGCACCTCTGTTTGATGTGAATTATGTCTAAACGCGGTCAATCTTCATTTCGCCGTCTTCTGCTATCCCGGATTTTGCTGTTAAGCCTTCCGGTGTTGTTGGTTGGACAATATGTGACCTATCGCAAAGCTCGTTCAGCTTTACTAGAAACGGCTCGTCTGAACTTAACTGAAAGTGCAGTTAAAAAAGCTGCGGGTATTGATGAATGGGCGAAGTCCTTGAGATCAAGTTTGATTTTAGTGGCTCACAGTTCCGTTTTGCAGTCTGGAGAAGAGGAGAATTTTCAAGGTTTTCTCGAAGAGGTCGTCTCCGAATTACCTTTTGAGGTCAACTGTCTGCAAATGACTAATCTGGAAACCAATCAGATGGTAGCTAGTACCTGTGACGAGGGGGCGCGGGTTCAATTTCCCCAGGATTTATGGTCTGCTACTCAATCTCAGAACTGGGCTGTGAGTCAGTCGGAAGCTCATATTATTAATGTGGGAACTGCAGAGGCTGACAAAGGCTTTTTTCCCCAACATCTCGATGATAGTGAGTCCGATAGTCCAGAGGGAAGTAGAGTTTTACTTCGTCGCCAAAATAATCAACTAAGTTTAATCTCTATTGCTCCGGTTTATATTGCTGATGGAGAAGTTAATCGACTCCGTTATGGATTAAGTCTGGAGTCTTATTCTTTACTCAGAGGTGAACACACCCCGAAATCTTTAACAGGTTCGACTGTAATTTTAGATGAAGCTGGAACTATTGTAGCTCATCCTAATCCGCAGTGGGTGGGATTAAATATTAGAGATCACGCTGATTCTCAGCGGCTAGAGAGTTTACTGCGTAGTGCGTTGGCGGGTCGTACTAATTTTATTCATTTGTTTGCTTTTGAACCAAATGGGGAAGAATTATTGGCGGGATATCATGCTATTGAAAGTCCGGTTTTTCCCAAGAATTATGATAGTCAATGGGTTATCTTGGCGGTGGCGAGTTTAGATGATGCTCTCTATGGCTTAAAGGATATTAATTCGGTTTTAGTTGTGCTAATTCTGAGTTTAATTATAGCGATTATTAGTGCAGCATTATATCTATCTAGGGATTTGGCGCGTCCTTTAGAAAAACTCCGAGATTATGCTTTACAAGTTAACAGCATTGAATCCCATGTAGAGGTTCCCAAAAATCTGAAAATCCGGGAAGTTGAGCAGTTGGCTCAGGCTTTGCGGACTATGGTTGATCGTTTGCAGTCTCGCGCTCAAGCCTTGGCTTTTGCGACTAAGGAGGCGCGGGTGGCTAACCAGCTAAAAGATGAATTTTTGCGGGTTATATCCCATGAGTTAAGAACCCCGCTTAATGGCATTATTAATTCCCTGAATTTGATTCAGGAAGGATTTTGTGACGATCGCGATGAGGAAATGGAATATTTACAGATGGCTAATGACTCGGCTCTGCATTTATTTGATATTGTTAATGATATTTTAGATATTGCTTTGATTGAGGAAGGTCAACTATCTTTATTTTTGGAACCGACGGACTTGGGGGTGATTCTCCAAGAGGCGATCGCTTTACAAACTCTGGATCTTCAGCAGAAAGGTTTAGATTTAAACTTAATGTTATCCCCTGAACCTCTGGAAGTACAAGCAGACCGAGATAAACTTAAACAGGTTTTTATCAATATTATTAATAATGCTGTCAAGTTCACCAAAGCTGGTAGTATCACCATTTCTAGCAAACTTGAACGCTTCCCGAATTGGGGGAATGCGATCGCTTCTAATTCCGGTCAGATTATCAAAGCATCTGAACAGGTAATTGTAACTATTGTTGATACAGGAATTGGGGTAATCCCAGAGAAGCAAAGCCAACTATTTCAGCCTTTCGTGATGGTTGATGGTTCCACCACTAGGGAGTCGGGAGGAGTGGGTTTAGGATTAGTGATCGCGCGTCGTCTCATGGAAATGATGGGTGGCGGTATTAAACTTGACAGCGCCGGACATGACCAAGGTACTACAGTTACTATCGCTATGCCAACTTTACAAGCAGCAACACCACCTTCTCAAAATCAGAAGACTACCAGAAAATCTAAAAAGAAAGTTAAAAGTTGACTCATAATTTGGTCTGGCACGGATCATTGGTTATCCTAGAGAAAGAAATAGTCCTCATTATACTGTGTTCAGATTTCGCCTAGGAGTATGTCAAAGCCAAATTTCTGAGTCTCATCATGGATAAAATTAAATTTCGCAGATATAAAAGAACAGCAGTTATCACCCTAGTCCTGATAGCATCAGTCGGTCTGGAAGCCTGCGCCTCTTACCATAAAAGACGAGAAGTATATAGAAATCTTCAGGACTGTCACCAACAATGGGGTGAAGCTGATCTATGTGAACCAATTACCGATGGTTCCTACCCCGTAGGTTACCATTATGGTCCTTACTATAAACATCGCGGGGGTCGCTACTATTACTATCGTAGCTTTAATTCTAGCCCTCGTGCTGTTCCATCTAGTGCAGGTATTCGTAATACCACTCCTGGAGGTAGAAGTCCCTCTGTTGGTGGTGTGACACGAGGTGGTTTTGGTTCCGGTGGTCGCGGCGCTACATTTAGAGGTGCAGGAGGGAGTCGAGGGGGTTAAATTTAACCAGCCTATTGTCGGCGGACTCGGCGTTTATACTGGCTGTCTGCTTCTTGAATATTTAAGTAAGGACTAGGATCTTCGGCAACCCATCCTAAATTGGAGTTATAGCGGACTTCAAAATGAAGGTGGGGGCGATCGCTACTTGGTCGGCCCGTCTGACCCACTAATCCTAGAGTTTCCCCTAATGCTACTTGCTGTCCGGTGTCAACCACCGTTTCCAAAAGGTGAGCGTAGCGGGTTTGTTTTCCCTGGGCGTGATTAACTACCACCAGATTACCATAGCCCTCTCTATATCCAGCAAAAGCTACCACACCTTTGCCTACAGCTAAAACAGGAGTTCCGGTAGGTGCGGATAAATCAATACCTCCATGAAATACTACTTGACCACTAACAGGATCTAACTGCCACCCATAGCGAAACAGTACCTCAGTCATCATTGGCAAGGGATGACCAGATAACAGGTCAGGGGAGAGGGTAACTGGCGGCGCAGGGGCCCAGTTGACTCCGGGAATAAATACTACCCTGGGTTCCGGTTGACAGCCATTGACTTCAAAAATTACATCCGCCCTGGTATTATGGGCGCGGGCTACATCCACCCAGGTCTGACCGGGTTCTACTTCTATCTGAATGCCATTGTAGGGGGGAATCAGGATCTCTTGTCCGACGGAGACTACACCATCGCGTAAACTGGGATTCAGACCCATGAGGGTAGCAGCAATTAAATTGTACTGTCGCGCAATGGTTTCTAGGGTTTCGCCTGGGGCGACACGATGACGTTGCAAACGGGATAAAACCGGAGTTGGACAAACTTCTCGCGCTTCCTGGGAAAATACGTTAGCTAGTCCCACAGGGGCGATCGCACCTAGGAGGATAACAGAGATCAAGGCTGACTTGCAGATCATATTCAGTCCATATTAATTTTGTTTCATGGTAGCAGCCGGGCAATATTGGCTTTAATATAGCCGAGGCTGGGATACAGTTGCTAGAATTGAGGGAAGGAACTTAGCTTGATGGCTGGGGTTCATTTGATTGAGAGCATGATTTAATCTCAAATTAGGTTAACATTTTAGGGCAATACGGTATAATAAAATAATAAGCGAGAAGAGTTGAGGATAAACCTATTGCCAGATATGTCAAACCCAAGGAAGCGGCCCAAATCCTTGGAGTCCAT
>NZ_JBIMLI010000240.1:0-4008 GCF_051859755.1 Limnospira sp. | reverse complement strand
CCAGTTAAGGCTTAAGCTGGTCAGCTACCTGAAAGCGGGGGGCACGAAGCCCCCGTGCTTCAGCCGGGGGTGCTGACGCTGACTCTATCCCCTAGCGTTTACTTCAGGGCTGGGGAAGGATTTTTACAGGGAGTTCCTTCAAACGGGCTAGGACCTACTTCTGGATAAGCATCGTCAGTGGGGCTAAAAATCCGAATCACTGCTTCGGTTAGGTAAGCCATCATATTTGATAGTTTAGACATCATATTCATAAGAAAACCTCACTTTTCTCTTGCCTTATATACCTACTATACTAGATGAAATTTCTGGATTTGCACAATATTTGCAATATTTATTTGCAATCAACGGATAATTCACCATAATCGATAAATCATGTTATAATATATAGGTTTGCCTCCGTCTCCGTCTCCGTATCATCTACCTAGCTAAAATCAAGCGATCGCCTTCTCTAAGCAACTCCCTAAAATCAGTACAATTACTCAAAGAATATCCTCGGAAAGTTTAGTTAACAAAAATCACAGTTTTTTTTAAGTTTTGATAATTTTTGTAAAAAACAGTTAATAAAAAGCGAGATCCGCCGCCAAGAGGCGGGCAATGTAGCCCGCCCGAAAGGCTTTAGAGTTTGACTTGGCTACCGTGTGCGCGAGGATCGGTGTTAGCATCCCCAGAGGGGACAACAGGGGCTTTAAAAGTGGAAACCTGCCCCATAGTTTCGACTGTTGGCATCAAATTACCAGCGATCAAAGCATCTAAACGAGACCCTAGGTTAGGTCGGGGAATTTCTCCGATCGCCTCCCCCATAACTTCAGCTTGATCATTGAGAAAGACAAAATGGGGAATCCCATCAACTCGATACTTGAGAATTTCCGGGAGCCATTTAGTATTATCAACATTGAGCATGACAAAATTAATGCGATCGCCATAACTATCGCGCAGATCTGCCATATCTTCAGCCATAGCCTGACAGGTTGTACACCAATTAGCATAAAACTCCATCAAAGTCGGTTTACCATTACTCAAAGCCACCTCAAGAGGGGTTGATTCCGTGGCCAGTTCCGTTAAAGATATAGAGGTAGCATTAGTTCGGAAACCCCAAAAAACCAAGACACTGAGAACAATTGCCACAAGAGCAATCAGAAAGTTTCTCAAACGAGTTGTGAATGAAGAAGTAGTTAAACTAGAATCAGATGGATTTGTACTCATTTAATGCAGCTAGTCACACAGATGATCGTCTTGGGTACAGTGTAGCGAATTAGACAAGTGCGGGGAAAATAGAAAGCGATCGCCCCACCAAAACAGCCACCATTGGTGATCGCATGGTATGATAGAGATGCTGTATTCTGCCGGGAAGCATGAAAAAACGAGTCACTTTGACTTTTCCCAAACGTTCAGTGCAGATGCCAATTACCTACCGACTGGCCAAAGATTTTAATGTAGCTGCTAATATTATTAGAGCGCAAGTGGCCCCTAATCAGGTAGGAAAACTGGTAGTAGAGTTATCGGGAGATATAGACCAACTCGAGGCGGCGATCGATTGGATGCAATCTCAAAACGTGACAGTTTCCCTAGCCAGTCGAGAAATTATCATTGATGAACAAAGCTGCGTAGACTGTGGACTATGTACAGGTGTATGTCCGACAGAAGCACTAACTCTCAATCCCGAAACCTTTTATTTAACATTTACGCGATCGCGTTGTATTGTGTGTGAACAGTGTATTCCCACCTGTCCCCTACAAGCGATTTCCACCAATTTATAATCTGGTAGCCATGAAATCCCATCAGATCGCGCCTATGCTTTGGGTGTCAATTTTCTTACTGATGCTCACCTATATGGTGTTTGGGTGGGATTTATTTAACCGACAAATAGAGTGGCACTTTTGGGTAATTATTAAATTAACTATTATCTTACTCGCCCTGTTTTTCACAGTTCCTTTAGAGAATTTAAGCCGTCCTCTCAATCGCTGGTTTCAGTCAAATATTGGCGCTTTTTTATCTGTAGTGGTCGGTGCTTTCTTACTGGTAGTATTAGCCACCAGGATGGAAATTTTTACCACTCTTCTGATGTCTTTATCCGCCACCATTCTCACCCGTATGGAACTACAAACCCACAGCACCAAAAACTGGCAGGCATTTTTAGTCCTGTGTCTGGTGTCAATGCTGGGGTTAGTAGTCGGCTGGCAACTTCATCACCTAGCGAGTATAATTTAGGTGTAGGTAACGAGGAGTTCCGGTTGTAATACTTGATTTAATTTACCACTACGATATCCTTCTAGGTCTAAGGTAACATATACAAAACCCAATTCCTGAAAAGTTTTCACTAAAAGTGGCAAATCATTTTGAATTATAAACTCCTGAATTTGTGCTGGTGGCAGTTCAATCCTAGCCGTGTCTCCCTCGGAGCGCACCCGCAGATTTTGCCAACCCAAACGGCGCAAATAAACCTCAGCACGTCCGACCCTCTGCAATTTAGCGATCGTGATTTCTTCTCCATAGGGAAAACGGGAACTTAAACAAGGTTGAGAAGGCTTATCCCAGCAACTTAACCCCAGATATTTAGAGATTTCCCGTACCTCAGCTTTAGTAACTCCCACCTCTGCTAAAGGCGATCGCACTCCCCTTTCCTTAGCGGCTTGCACTCCCGGGCGATAGTCCTGCAAATCATCAGCATTCACACCATCAACTATGTATAAATAACCCCGTTGTCTAGCTAAGGGTTTAAGCTGGTCATGCAGTTCACTTTTGCAGAAATAACAACGGTTAACCGGGTTAGCGGTGTAATTAGGATTAGCCATTTCCTGAGTGTAGATTTCCTCATGAGATATGCCAATCATCGCCGCCTGAATGCGAGCATCTTCCAAATCTTCCGGTAACAGGGAAGGCGAAACAGCGGTGACAGCTAAAGCGCGATCGCCCAAAATATCATAGGCAATTTTCGCCACCAACGTACTATCTATTCCTCCCGAATAGGCAATTAATGCCTGCTCCATTTCAGCAAATAGGGATTGAAGTTGTTGTAATTTCTCGATCACCATAGTTTTTTGTGTTATTTACCCGTAATTACAGGTTATCATCTTCCCTCGGTTATGGCATACCCCCTCTCTACTAGGAGCGATCGCACAGACAAAAATTGAGCCGGGGGGTTTCGCATCAGGAAAACTCCGGCTCATGTTCTTAATTCGCAATTGCTAAGATCAGACTTTCATCATCGGTTATATCGCTTAATATCCTAACCCACCCACTCTAAAACGGCTTCCTCGCGGGTATTAGTGTGACGTTCGGGAGTTTCACGATTAAACTTCATGTGAATCGAACGGGTTTGCTCACCATCAGCAGCAACAGCCATAATTGGATAGTCAAATTGACCATCAGGGAAATACATTTGGAATCGGAACGTACCATCAGGATTGAGTTGAATCGGTCGTCCGCCAATACTAACCTTAGCATCAGGCTCAGTTGCACCATAAATGATTAACTCAGCATCAGCCACCAACCAGAATTTACGGGGACGAATGGGAGGCATTGATGCAGCCATCCCAATACCAGACATCCCGATACCGGACATAGAGTAGCCTAGGGCGGAACCGGACATAGTGAAACCGATACCAGACATCCTTTCCGCCATTCCGACACCGGACATTCCCACGCCGGACATGGAGTAGCTTAGGGCGGAACCGGATTCGGTCATTCCCACGCCGGACATGGAGTAACCCATACCGACACCGGACATTCCCACACCGGACATAGAGTAGCCTAGGGCGGAACCGGATTCGGTCATTCCCACGCCGGACATGGAGTAACCCATACCGACACCGGACATTCCCACACCGGACATAGAGTAGCCTAGGGCGGAACCGGATTCGGTCATTCCCACGCCGGACATGGAGTAACCCATACCGACACCGGACATTCCCACACCGGACATAGAGTAGCCTAGGGCGGAACCGGATTCGGTCATTCCCACGCCGGACATGGAGTAACCCATACCGACACCGGACATTCCCACACCGG
>NZ_JBIMLI010000239.1:0-4115 GCF_051859755.1 Limnospira sp. | reverse complement strand
GGGTTTCACCCAACCTACTGTTTCGGACATCCTACATCGAACATGGTAAATTGTGTTACGATTGATAAGGGCGATCGCGTTCCGGTTTCACCCCAGCAACTGCTGTTGGGTTTCACCCAACCTACTGTTTCGGACATCCTACATCGAACATGGTAAATTGTGTTACGATTGATAAGGGCGATCGCGTTCCGGTTTCACCTCAGCAACTGCTGTTGGGTTTCACCCAACCTACTGTTTCGGACATCCTACATCGAACATGGTAAATTGTGTTACGATTGATAAGGGCGATCGCGTTCCGGTTTCACCTCAGCAACTGCTGTTGGGTTTCACCCAACCTACTGTTTCGGACATCCTACATCGAACATGGTAAATTGTGTTACGATTGATAAGGGCGATCGTCTCACGGTCGGGTTTCGCGCTTTGGGTTTCACCCAACCTACTGTTTTACTGGTAGTAGCGATCTACAACTAACCCGTAACCCTTGACGGGTTTAGTTTTCACCAGGATGAACTCTCTTTTTTTTTCTGGGGCTTGACACTACACATCTGCTAGGCTATAGTGAGGTCAGAATACTACTTAAGTACTCAATCCTTTTCAGGAGATAGAGATGTCACTACTTGTTTCAAAATCAGGGATGGCGCGACTAAATTACTACATGGATGTTAAGAACAACCTCTATAACAGAGCTTTTCAGGATTGACTGCTATAAGTTTCTTTAATAGTAAGTATTAGGTTTTCTAAGGCGACTTTTCACGGTTTTCAGTTATCTCGAGTTATAGACTTGGCATTTTCAAAGGATGTCAGGTTTTGCGGTAGATAATGTTTGTAGCCTATTAGTTAATCAAACCTAAAAACTTACTTTGGATGTGGCTAAGAGTTCCATTTTCGGCATCCGTTTCTGTACGCAGGTTCTGCAACTTTACTGCCACATTTTAGAGAAATTAATGGTCACACTTTGACCCCAAGTTAGGGAAAGGGTAGAAAACCGTTCCGTTGGCGTGTAATTCGTTCTTTTATTGCCTCTCTAGTGTTAGGGCTTGATATTGCCATGCCTTGACTTCAAGAAAAGCCATTTTCAGTTCTTTGTCCACTAAGATAACTCGCAATGTATCTGGAAAATCAACGGTGATAACAATCAATTCTGCACCACTTCCTAACTATTTTAGGCTTTTTGGCTTTAATTTTTTATACCCTGAGTTTACTTCCGACAATTCTCAGAGTAGTATTTCCCCAAACGAAACAAACGAGTATCCCTAAATTTCTGCTCAAGCATCGTCGCACGATTGGGATTTTGGCTTTTATTGTGGCGTTTGGGCATGGATATATTCTGGTCAAAAAAAGAGATATTGACTTTTCGGACCTAAAGACTTTCTGGGTTTATATCCAAGGGGTTGTTACTTTCATCATTTTTACCCTCCTGGCAATTACTTCCAATGATTGGAGCGTGAAAAGACTTAAGAAAAATTGGAAGCGCTTGCATGAGCTAACTTACTTGGCTATGTTCATGTTGACTTGGCACGTTTTCGATAAAATGGCTGGCCAGTGGACCTATCTAACTCCATTTGGGGCCATCATGATTACGGGTATTACCCTGTTATTTTTGGTTCGTCGTTGGAAAGAATGGCAGGTGCAACAGCAGAAGAAAGCAAAATCTGCCACGGCTGATTGAGTGAACTAGAACCCCAAATCTTCAAGGGATTTCTGGTACGAACACGCTTAATGGTAATAATTGAGTCAGGGAACTTACAGATGATTTTAAAACTGACAGGTTGGAAATATGCGGCGGGATTGGGATTGACAACTCTTACCGCAATTGTGGGACTCACTGTGTTAAAAACTGGCACGCAACTGCTGGTTTCCAGTCCGGATATGTCTTCTCTCTCGTATCCTAGCCTCACCTTGAACGGACATTCGGCATGGGTTTACGCAGCGGCAATCGCACCCGATGGCAAAGTTTTAGCCAGTGGCAGTTATGACGGTACGATTAAGATTTGGGATTTAGAAAGCGGGAGTCTGCGCCAGACTATTGCAGCCCATGCCAGTGCCGTGGCATCTTTAGCCATCGCACCGGATGGCAAGCATCTCATCAGCGGCAGTGTGGATAACCGGGTAAGGCTGTGGGACTTGGATACGGGCAAGCTGATTCGCACATTTAATGGTCACACAGATGACGTTAAGGTAGTGGCGATCGCACCGGACGGCAAAACAATTGCCAGTGGCAGTGCCGATAAAACCATTAGACTCTGGAATCTGCAAGGCGAAACCCTTGCCACCTTGCAGGATGTGGACTGGGTAAGAGCGCTGGCCTTCACTCCCGACAGCCAATATCTGCTCAGTGGTTGTGAGGATGGGACAATCGGCATCTGGCAGCTTCAGGATGGCAAAAAGTCTCTGACCATCCAAGCTCATTCGGGGGTAGTCCGAGCGATTGCCGTCAGCCCCGATGGTCAACTCTTCGCCAGTGGCAGCGACGATCGCACCATTACACTATGGAATGCTAGTAACCGGAGCATCTTGAATACTCTGACGGGACATTCTCATAGGGTGCAATCCCTGGCATGGAGTCCTGATGGCAGTACCTTAGTTAGTGGGAGTCATGACCGCACGGTGAGGCTGTGGAATGTCGCTGAGGGTAAGGTGTTCGATGCCTTACAAGCTCATGCTAAATCTGTGCAAGCGGTGGTTTTTAGTCCCGATGGTCGCCAGTTTGTCAGTGCCAGTAGTGACGAAACCATCAAATTGTGGCTGATAGCTCCCAAGTCCCCCACTGAACCGAAACCGGCAATCGCCTCAGAATCGCCAAACATTTTTACAGAGATTACCCAGAGTACGGAATTAGAGCAGCTCAATCAAATCTTGTATGAGCGCATCGATGGCGATTGGCAATCGGTAGAATTTGCTGAAAGTTTAGCTTATCAGGTCACGGTCAATCGAGAGGGTGCGATTACCAGCTACCAACCCCTGCATCAAAAGGCTGCCGATTTCGTGACCAAGACCCCTTTGCCGAATTTACGCACGGAACAAAATCAAGCAGATTTTGCCTATTTCCATCTGGTCTTGCATCCTTCAGGGGCGATTGAAGTTAGTCCCTGGCGCGGATGGGACAAGTGAACCTGTTAGGTTGCTTCTCTTGCTCGTAGGAACAAGATGCTGCCGATTATCCTCATCGCAGGCAATCGGCAGTCTGGCAGCTAATGAAGATAGCTGAATCTCAACGCATAGACTTCAGTCCCAAGGCAGCAGTATAAATTTCAGTAGCGCTTTAAGGGAGTCGGTATGCGGTGGAGTAGTCAGGAATTTAATCACCTGTTACATTTACGTCTTGCCTGGGTAAATAGTCGCTTTGATGACTTGTTTCCAGAGGGCAGTTGTTTTGAGCCTTCTACCTCCTCCCCCAACTTCTAGATGCGCCCCATAGCGCCGTTTGTCACTGGGATTGTCCGGTGACCCGAACTCTGCGCGATTAATTAAATCTCCTCCAGGAGGGGGGAAGGATTTAACATCTAAGGTCGATAAGAGACTCAGAAACCCATATTGCATCATAATTCGACTGGCCGGAATATCATCCGATACTCTTTCAGCCAAGCTAACTTTAGCGTGAATGCCACCGATGATGCCATATCCATTCGGTAATAGTCCTCTCGTTTCACCCTACTTTTCAATGGCTATATCAATTTTACTAGAGCCAACTAAATCGGAAATTCCCATGCGCTCTAATGTCTCTTTTTTGTCTTTTTTGGAAAATAAAGGCGTTAATTTGATGCCGTGATTGCGTAAAATGGGATTGTATTTTTGGGATAATGCTAGATCGAAAGCTTCACCGGAAGTTCTCACCCAACTTTGTTGGGGATTTGTCCCTTGCTTAGTGCGGAGGTAAATTCGGTACAGGACATGATGCCACAGGTCCGAGGGATTTTCATGGGGACAAAGGCTCCATGCCAATAAAAACGTATCGGCGATCGCATCTCGGGACTTGACCTTGGGCGCGTTTATTTTAGGAATAAAATAGGCTTCAATGGTATCATAATCTTGTTGGTGGTGCGAGACGTTTAGGAGTCAAATAAGGCTGCAATGCCTGAAATAACCTCCTAGTGGGACTTTCACCCCTTGGTGAA
>NZ_JBIMLI010000238.1:0-4133 GCF_051859755.1 Limnospira sp. | reverse complement strand
GTAACTATAGGGGGCTGGCATTTTTGGTCTTCTTAGTCATCTCGTCCTCTCCATTATACGTCCTAACTTTCCTGTCTGGTACTATAAATGATTGTAGTGGAGTTTAAAGCCAAAGGGAAGTCAAATCACGTGCATTGCCATTTATGAGGCCATCCGAACTGCTCAGTTCATCCGCAATAAAGCCGTCCGTTTCTGGATGGATAATTCAGGAATTGGGCAGAAGGATTTGTATCGCCTAGCGCAAAACACGCTCGAGATGAATTTCCTTTTGCTCGCGACTTAAACTCCAGTGCCTGTCAAGCTTCCATTGAAAGAGCATATTCGGCGATCGCAAGGTTCTACGATAACTGCCGGAAAGCCATTCCAGGAAAGAAAGGCTTTCCCAAGTTCAAAAAGAACAGTCGTTCAGTTGAATACAAGACTTCTGGGTGGAAGCTATCAGAAACTCGTAAGAAAATAACCTTCACCGACAAAAAAGGCATAGGCCAGCTTCAACTCAAAGGAACATGGGATTTACATTTCTACCCGCTCGAACAAATCAAACGGGTTAGGCTTATTCGTCGTGCGGACGGCTACTATGTTCAATTTATGCTCAAAGCGGATGTTAAAGTAGATAGTCAGCCCACGGGTAAAGCGATTGGTTTGGACGTAGGATTAAAGGAATTTTATACCGATTCTAATGGTCAAGCGCGAACCTAACCCCAGATTTTATCGAAAGGGTGAGAGCCGCTTGAAATTTAGACAAAAGCGTGTTTCTCGCAAAAAGAAAGGCTCATCCAACCGAAAGAAAGCGATTAACCAACTAGGACGAGTACACCTCAAGATAAGTAGGCAACGTGTTGGCGAAGCCTGCGCGAAGCGCATAGAACACGCCAAGAGACTGGCGCGTTGCGTAATCCAATCTAACGATTTGGTCGCTTATGAAAACTTGAGGGTAAAGAATTTGGTTAGAAACCACTGTCTCGCCAAGTCGATTAATGATGCTCTTTGGTATCAATTCAGGAAGTGGCTAGAGTATTTTGGGGTTAAGTTTGGCAAGGTGACGGTTGCCGTTAACCCGGCTTATACTTCCCAAGAATGCTCTAACTGTGGTGCAGTGGTCAAAAAAGCCCTATCCACTCGAACTCATGTTTGTCAATGTGGGTTAAACTTGGATCGGGATAGGAATGCTGCGCTCAACATCCTGTTCGCGCAGCGTTGCGCAGCAAAGTCAGCCTTGTGTACGCTAGGGCATAGCGGAACATGGGTCTTATACCCGAACGCTTCAGGAGATTCGACCTATACTATGGCTGGAGCAATCCTGTCAAAGCAAGTTGGGTCTATGAATGAAGAATCCCCTCGCCTTTAGGCAATGGGAGTGTCAAAGGATTATCTGATGAAGAATATTCCCCTTGACGAGTTGATTCCCAAACTGCAAACTCCAGAGGAACGGGAATTGGTTTTGGCTTTGGGTTATCAGGTGATTAGCTCTAGTGCTAGGGTTACAGAGGAGCCAATGATTAATGATGAAGAGGCACGCGCCTATCAAAAATTGCTAGAATTGCTTAATCTTCCCGAAGCCCGGGTTAAGGAATTAGAAGCAACAGTTGACGCTCAACTTCAAAAATCCGAAGGACTGGTGAAGTCAATGAGTCGTCAATTAGGGCAATTTTTTCGGGAAGTCAGTCAATAGCTATAGTTTCGGCTGCTAAATGATGGATGCAATTAATGATTTGATCAAACAGGCTCACCAAGGTAGTGTGGTCGCCATAGTTGAGGTACTTAATTATTATCTGGCGGAAAGTAAGGTAATAATTAGGGCTGTTTTTGTGGGGGGTATTCTGCAATTACTTTGTGAAGGAAAGCAAGCAGAATATCTGGATAAATCATATTTAGTCCGTGAGATTAAGGACGTTTTAGAGACAATTGCTCCCCGGAAGATTCGCCGAGTTAGCATCCATAGTCGTGTCTTTAATCAACATCAATTACTGTGGTTAGAGGATATTCTGGATAGTCCAGATAGTGAACTGCTTTGGTCAGAAAATATCACCATAAAAAAACCACATATATGGGCGGGATTACCGGGTCATACTAGTGGGGGACTAATTGATAGTTATCCATCTCAGGAATTGGTGCAAAAGCAACAATCGTCACGGGGTATATTAATTGCGCTCATCAGCATAATTGTGTTATTAATTGTGGGGGTATTTGCTTTTTATCAATGGATGAGTTTAGCGGTTACTCAATTGTTT
Organism: Limnospira sp.; assembly: GCF_051859755.1. Taxonomy (NCBI): domain Bacteria; kingdom Bacillati; phylum Cyanobacteriota; class Cyanophyceae; order Oscillatoriales; family Sirenicapillariaceae; genus Limnospira; species Limnospira sp. The sequence goes on along the minus strand of NZ_JBIMLI010000238.1, from coordinate 1,902 downwards.
AACTCGGATTATACATCGGTGAAACCTACTCCCAATCAGACAATTTCTGATGATGTATTATCGGATGAAGAGTTGTTTAAACAGGCTGTCCAATTAGCTGAAAATGCTGTGTCTTTAGGAAGGGATGCAATGACTGATAGGGAATGGTTAGAAATTGCGGAAAAATGGCGGGCGGCGGCTGATTTAATGGCGGCTGTATCTCCTAGCTATCCTCGCTATGCTACGGCTCAAAATCGGGTGGCTTTGTATCGTCGGAATCAGGAAATAGCTTTGTCGGAAGCGAGAATTTCTCGGTAATCTAATCAGCAAAATTTGGTGGTGTGAGGGGATAATTGAATGCGTAAAGAATATTATAAACTGGTGCGCGATCGCATTCCTGAAATGATACGACAATCTGGAGGTAAGCCGGAAATCAAGGTTTTATCTGAGGCGGAATATCGCATAGCTTTACGAAATAAGTTAAGGGAAGAAGCCGAGGAAGTTCAAGAAAGCGATGATGCTAGTCTATTGGAGGAATTAGCAGATATTTTAGAGGTGGTTGAATCGTTGAAGAAAAGTTATAACATATCCGATGAGCAGATACAATTAAAAGTTGATGAAAAACGAGCGCAACGAGGTGGTTTTAAACAGAAAATAATGTTATTATGGACTGCATAAATTTCGGATAATTGGTCAGCTATTATCACACCATAATTTGAGATATATAAATGCAATCAGACATAGAAAATAACTGGGGGATTCAAGCCATTAACTTATTAGTTAATATAAACATTATTTTAGGGTATCCAGATGGTACATTTCGCCCCAATGCACCTGTAACTAGGGCTGAGTTTGCTACGTTAATGTGTAGGATGTTTGATGATGCACCGATAATTCAGGAGGCGATCGCCTATAAAGATGTTGCCGATAACTATTGGGCAAAATCGAATATTGAACAAGCGACTCGCCGAGGTTTTTTGGCCTGCTATCCTGACGGTACATTTCGCCCACAGCAACCTATTCCTAGGGTGCAAGCCTTAATTGTTTTAGCGGCACATCTACAGCATAGAATCCCTGAAAACCCGGAAGAAATTCTCACACAATATTTTGATGATGCGGCGGCAATCCCCAATTATGCTAGGGAAAGAATTGCCGCTGGGGCGATTGAAAATTTAGTGGTTAATTATCCATAAGTTCGACAACTCAAGCCTAATCAAAATGCTACTAGGGGTGAAATCGCGGCTTTTTTATGTCAAGCCTTGCGACCTAGAAATGTGGTGTCTTGGGAATATATCGCCTATAGTAATTTATTCGCAATTACCCCTCAATTTGACTATGCGGCAAAATTTTCCGAAGGATTAGCTAATGTCATCATTAATGGTCAAAATTGCTTCATTAATACAGAAGAAAATATCGTGATCACTTTGGCAAGTGATATTATATCTTTGGGGGCATTTTCGGAGGGAATGGCTAGTGTCAACATGGATGATAAAAGTGGATATATTGACCGGGAAGGTAGACTAGCAATTCCTGCCAAATTTAGTTTGAATCCTGTCTATTATTTTGCGGAAGGTTTGGCATTAGCTAAACTTTATGATCAGACAAAATGGGGATATATTAATAAATCAGGTGATTGGCACATTATAGCTAAATTTGATGGTGGGGGTAGCTTTTCCCAAGGACGGGCAAAAGTTAGGATCGGATCTGAATGGGGATATATTGACCGGGAAGGTAACTCGATTATTGAACCTAAATTTTCAGAAGCTGGGGAATTTGCGGAGGGTCTAGCCCCAGTTAAATTAAATCATCAATGGGGATACAGCCTTTACACAAAACACAAAGTACAGTATAATGTATGGCTATTGTATAAGTTATCACAACCAACTACCATGAGCCGTTACTCTTTAGATTTTCGGAAAAAGA
>NZ_JBIMLI010000237.1:0-4140 GCF_051859755.1 Limnospira sp. | reverse complement strand
ATACGAGTCCCTTATATTCCACCAAGGGGTGGAAGTCCCACTAGGAGGCTATTTCGGGCATTGCATCCCTATTTCACCCCTAAACGTCTCGCACGCATAATATGATTTCACCAATAGACGTTGCAACCTTCTAGCCTTTGCGTCCTGTCCCGATTTAGCTGCTTGGTATATCCTCTTTTGGAGCTTAAAAACGTACCGCTGAACCTTAGCCCAGTTGATACTTTTCCATACAAACGCACGTCTTAGTAGGTTTCGGTTTTCCGAATCCTTTACCATCTCTCGATTTCGTCATCTTGACTCCTACTAAACTCTATCCTTGCAATCAAACCGTGACCCGTTAGCATATCCCGTCCATTACAGCCGGGCGTTGGCTTTTGGTCACATCTCACCCCCTCAAGGGGGTAGGGTCGAACGAGAAGTCACCTTCCCGAACTCCCATACAAAACCGTGCTTGATACTTTCACATCACACGGCTCCTGATGTGGACACCCCGTGTCATGGGAACAGGGTTACGACCCCCTGCTTTGTAACTTCAACTTTCAGAGCTGTATACAACCACGTAGTCTTTAAACTCGCTCTCGTCATAATACTCCTACTAATCGCAGTATCTATATCCACACCGCGACCTGTGGGCATATCCCCACCATGACAATTGGGCTTGGGCTTCTGGTCGCATCCTTCACCCTCAAAAGCATACGCTTACACTTTCACTACTCCACGGGTACATCCCGCCACTGAGAGCTAATGAGGGGTTACAACGTTCCATCTATGCGGGCATTCCATCTTTAGATTCGTCCTCAGAACCGGGGTACTTTAAAGGTCTGTGCACAACTTTCGTTGTTTTTAGGTAGTTGCATGAGCCCCCTACTTTTCCCCTTGCCCTTTTGGGCGCAGCGTGTCAACCTATTTCGCTGCTAGTGTATTACGATGGTTCCAGCCGGACATTCGGTTTCCCTAATCATGGATGGTTGGCAGTGGTCGAGTGAGAGGTAGGTTCCTCTATTACGCCTTCCGTTCCCCGCTTCAATCTGACGGGTTGTGAATCCTAAAACTGGGGGTGGCTATCGCCGTTACTCTCAACTTCCTGCTTTACTAGATGGGTCACGACTCCATCGTTCTAGCGTTCTGTCTTGACCTTGAGTTTCCCTGCCTTGCTTGGTTGTTGAGACCAAGCGTTGGGACACATAGATAGTTATGGGATGGTCAGCAATCCTATCTATATTGCTATAGCTAGAATGAGACATTCCTTATATTCTACCAAGGGGTATAAGTCCCACTGGGAAGTGATTTCAGGCATTGCAGCCCTATTTGGTCTCCCAAACGTTTCGCACCTTGCGCTTACACTTGTCACTACTGACTACTTCGACCAGATAATCAGAGCCTAAGAGGGGTTAAAACGTTCCGTTTATATGGGCATTCCATCTTTAGATTTGTCCTTTCCACCGGGGTACTTTAAAGGTCTGTGTAGGTAGTTAAAATATCCTCCTACTTTTCCCCTTACTCTTTTGAGCGTAGCGTATCAACCTATTTCGCTACTTTATATTGACGATGGTTCAAGCCGGACATTCGGTTTCCCTAATCATGGATGGTTGGCAGTGGTCTCGATTCTGGTGTTGGGTTACACCTCGGAGCCTTCCGTTCCCCGCTTCAATTCTAGGGTTGTGGGTCCTGAAACTGGGGGTGGCTATCGCCGTTACCCTCATCTCTGTTTCGTCACGTTTCCGTTATGTTAAGAATTGTTACGAAATGTTACAGAGTGTATTGACCTTTGGTTCCCTGCCTTGATTTTGTATCGTAGGATACTAATCGTTGGGACATATAAACAGTTATGAGGATGCTCAGGAGTGCGTTCCTTATATTCAACCAAGGGGTTGAAATCCTCACCAGGCGGTTGTTTCGGGTATTGCAACCCTATTTCATGCCTGAACGTCTCGCACTTAGTCAATATATTAACACTCTTTACAATTCTTAACAATTTTCTTAACAAAAGTTTTAGGATATGGTCCCACAAACTGTCAAGATAAATTTGAGCATATCTACCCTAGTTTAGCTACAATAGGCTCATCCGATGGGAAGGCTAGAGCCTGGTCCGATGGCGATCGTCTCCTTCCCCGAAAGGCTTGGAGTCTGGGTCAAGCTGACCAGCAACCTAAGCCGGTACAAACAACCAATTCACAAATTGATGCTCGATGGCTATCGAAAATTCACAGGCAACTTCAGAACAGCCCCAAAAAATCCATCTTCCCAAAACCAGCCAATCTGATCAACTAAAAAGGATTCGCCACACCACTTCTCATGTAATGGCTATGGCAGTCCATAAGTTGTTTCCCAAGGCTCAAGTAACTATAGGACCATGGATTGAAAACGGCTTCTACTATGACTTTGATAGCCCGGAACCTTTTACGGAACAAGACCTAAAAGCCATCAAAAAAGAGATGGTAAAAATCCTCAAGCGGAAACTACCCGTTATCCGGGAGGAAGTTAGCCGGGAAGAAGCCCAACGGCGCATTGAAACCCTAGGAGAACCCTACAAGCTAGAAATCCTGGCTGACCTAACGGAACCAATTACCATTTACCATCTGGGCGATCAATGGTGGGATTTATGCGCCGGACCTCACGTTGAAACTACCGGAGATATTAACCCAAAAGCGATCGAATTAGAAAGCGTGGCGGGAGCCTATTGGCGGGGAGACGAAACCAAAGCTCAACTCCAACGCATTTACGGTACAGCCTGGGAAACCCCAGAACAACTCGCAGAATATAAACGCCGGAAAGAAGAAGCTCTCAGACGAGACCACCGCCGTTTAGGGAAAGAATTAGGACTATTTATATTTTCCGATCAAGTGGGTCCGGGGCTACCTCTGTGGACTCCTAAAGGTACAATTCTGAGGACAACCCTTGAGGACTTCCTTAAACGAGAACAGGTGCGGCGGGGATATCAACCAGTGGTTACCCCCCATTTGGGGCGGGTCAATTTGTTTAAAACCTCTGGTCACTGGCAAAAATACCGCGAAGACCTCTTTCCCATGATGGGAGAATCAGAGGACGAGGGGTTTGTCCTCAAGGCTATGAACTGCCCCTTCCATGTACAAATTTATAAATCTAGTCTACGCTCCTATAGGGAATTGCCCATCCGTTTGGCTGAATTTGGGACGGTTTACCGCTACGAACAGTCGGGGGAATTGGGAGGATTAACCCGTGTGCGCGGCTTTACCCAAGATGATGCTCACCTGTTTGTTACCCCGGAACAGTTGGATGATGAGTTTCTCAAGGTGGTTGATCTGATTCAGTCTGTCCTCAAAAAACTCAAGTTGGATCAGTCCTTTAAAGCCCGTTTGAGTTTCCGTGACCCTAATTCTGATAAATATATCGGTTCAGACCAAGCCTGGGAAAAGGCAGAAAATGCGATCCGCCGCGCGGTGGAAACTCTGGGAATGAATTATTTTGAGGGTATTGGTGAGGCTGCCTTTTATGGTCCTAAGTTGGATTTTATTGTTCAGGATGCTTTGGAACGAGAATGGCAGTTAGGAACGGTTCAGGTGGATTATAATTTACCAGAAAGGTTTGATCTCGAATATGTGGCCGAAGATGGAACCCGCCAGCGCCCGGTGATGATTCACCGCGCCCCCTTTGGGTCCCTGGAACGGTTGATCGGGATTTTGATTGAGGAGTATACGGGGGATTTTCCCCTATGGTTGGCTCCGGTAATGGTGCGGTTGTTACCTGTTAGTGACGAGTTTTTTCCTTTTGTGGAGTCTGTGGCTGAAAAATGGCGATCGCTTGATATTCGTGCGGAAGCTGATCACAGTCACGATCGCTTGGGTAAAATGATTCGTAATGCAGAAAAGGCTAAAGTCCCAGTTATGGCTGTGGTGGGGGCTAAGGAAGTGGAGTCTAATAGTCTCAGTATCCGTACCCGCGCACTAGGAGAATTGGGGACCTTGACGGTGGCGGAAACCCAAAGCCGACTACAATTTGCGCTCGCTAACTTTGCTGATTTTTAGCCGGGAACGGTTAAAACCTGCTATGATTTAATATCAGGGGTGCGAGACGTTCAGGCATTAAATAGGGTTGAGATACCCGAAATAACCGCCTGGTGGGGACTTCAACCCTTTGGTTGAATATAAGGAACGCACTCCT
>NZ_JBIMLI010000236.1:0-4202 GCF_051859755.1 Limnospira sp. | reverse complement strand
ACTATAGGGGGCTGGCATTTTTGGTCTTCTTAGTCATCTCGTCCTCTCCATTATACGTCCTAACTTTCCTGTCTGGTGCTATAGTAGGGTGCGTCAGACCCCGTAAATAGGGATCCCAACCGGAGCATCAACAACTGACGCACCTGGTCAATAGCTGAATTTTTGTCCCAGGCTGTTGTCTATGGGCCATGTTTATCATCTGGGCGGTAATAGTTGATTTATCGTGAGCAACCGGTTGCTATAATTTTCGTTTTAGCCTTTAAGGGTAGAAAAGGTTGGTCAAACCTCCATACAAAAATTTTTTCACCCCCAACATTTTTGAGGCGACATATATAGTGATCATCTAATCATTTTTCAACATTCGCAGTTGAAACTTTTAGGTCATGCAGGTAGATTTTAGTCTTGAGAGAAATTGGCTATTAGTGTGTAAATTCGGCATAAACCAAGGAACCTAAGACGCATCTGTAATTGAGATGCTATCTAAGTCCATTGATTCTCAACCAGCTTTTTTGTCTGAATAAGACCGGGAGGTGATATCTGGAGAGGTTCCGAACTTTTCAAGCCAATCAAAAATCCGGTCAAGCTGTTCTAGGGTGACTAGCCCGTATTGCCATAAAATCATGGGAAGTTGACCTGATTCTTGCTCAGGATGTCGGAGGGCCATGGCGATGGAAGAGGCAGGGATCGCTAATTCCCAACGTAAAAATTGAATTAACTGGGCTTGCTTGGTTGAGATCATCATTTTTTTCCTGCATGAACGTAAAAAAGTTGGGAACTGTTGGATGTCGGATTAGATAACTAAGTCGGGTGTGAATTCCTATAGTATCTATATTATCTTCTATCTAACTAAGTTCAGTGATATATTACACCCGAACATTGTGATTTCTTTGTGAAATTTAAGTGATCTGGGTCACTAATTATGTTTGAGCTGTATAGGTGCCGGGGGAGTTAATTGGGCAGACGGCACTTTTTTTTGGGGGAAAATTTATCATAGCCGTTACCAGAGCTATTCTGGTGAAAATCTAATGTTTTTTTAACAAAAGCAATGAAGCGGGTTTGGATCACAAAATCATCAAACCATAATCTAAAAAGGAATGGGACTGGCGGTTCTGTGTAGTGGGTGTTCCCGGACTCCTGATCCTGCTAGACTGGATGTAAGTTAGACGGATATTGATTCATATTCATGCTCAACACACTAAACCTGGAGCTTTCGCTAGATAAAGAAAGCTATAAGACTCAGACGGAAGGACTGATGCGGGAGCTGCGATCGCTACAGCAAATCTGCTGGGAAAAAAAACTACCTGTGATTATCGTCCTGGAGGGTTGGGCGGCGGCGGGTAAGGGTTCTCTAGTCAAAAAAATGGTTAGCTATATGGACCCTCGTGGGTTCAAAGTGATTCCGGTGTGGCCCCCGACCGAACAGGAGCGGTTGTATCCATTCATGTGGAGATTTTGGCAAGAGTTCCCAGGTTATGGGAAAATCGGGATTTTTTACCACAGTTGGTATACCCATGTTCTGGAAGATCGTCTATTTGAGAGACTTCCAGAAGCTAATGTAGGGATGGCAATGCGTCAAATTAATGCTTTTGAGCGTCAAATGATTGACGATGGGGCAGCGATCGCCAAATTTTGGATTCACTTGAGCAAAAAAGAACTCAAGCGCCGCCTGAAAAAGGCCACTAACGATGAACTAGAAGCATGGCGGGTGCGTCCCGAAGACTGGGAGCAGGCTAAAAACTATGATATTTATAGTTCCTATGCCGAAGAGATGCTAATTCACACCAGCACGGGTGTAGTTCCCTGGACCTTAGTAGAGGGAGATGATAAACGGTGGGGTAGGGTCAAGGTGCTATCTAAAATGGTGTCTACTATCAAAGAGACTCTCGAAAGGCTGGAAGTGCAACCGCCTCCTATTTTTACTCCTCCCCAACAACACCTAGAACCTACCGATCCACAACCCCTGGCTGCTGTGGATCTGAGTTTGTCCTTGTCAGAGGATGACTATAAGGAACAGTTGCGGGAACAACAGGTTCGCTTAGGTAAGATGCAGCAAATGATTTTTGAACAGCAAATCCCCGTTTTAGCCATATTTGAGGGATGGGACGCGGCTGGAAAAGGGGGATCCATTAAGCGTTTAACCGATATTCTTGATCCGCGCAGCTATGAAGTTCATGCTTTTGCTGCTCCCACTGATGAGCAAAAGGTGCATCATTATCTGTGGCGGTTTTGGCGTAAACTTCCGCCAGCCGGAAAAATTGGCGTTTTTGACCGCAGTTGGTATGGTCGGGTCTTAGTAGAACGCCTTGAGGGGTTTGCTTCCGAACGACAATGGCGACGCGCCTATCGAGAAATTAATGAGTTTGAGGAACAACTGACTACGGCGGGTTATATTTTGCTGAAGTTTTGGTTACATATTGACCCGGATACCCAACTTGAAAGGTTTACTGAACGCGAGAATAATCCGTTTAAGCAATATAAACTCACAGATGAGGACTGGCGGAACCGGGAAAAATGGTCTTGTTATGAGGTAGCCGTCAACCAAATGGTGCATCGGACTAATACCCCTAGGGCTCCTTGGACTTTGGTTTCCGGTAATGATAAGTTTTATGCGCGGGTGCAGGTGGCGCAAACGGTGGCTGATGCGATCGCTCAAACTTTATAGTTAGTAGGCAATTTGGCAAAACTATTGCCAGCGTCGGGTAGTTCACTATAAACTTGAGCCGTATACTATTTGTCAGTTATACGGCTCTCGTTTTCCTCAGTCCCTAAAGCACTCTGTGATTTGATTTGGGGTAGACCAGGAAAAATCAAAGGGTGATATGATGTGGGATTCTCCACGGTCAACCATGAAGGGAAAAAATGATGTTTGTATTACTCACCCAAGTTCTGGTTTTACTGCTACTGATTACCATTTCTTTTAGGATTTGGAGACTCTTAGCAGGCAAAGAAAATAGCTTAGTTAGTCGGCTGTTTTTTTTACTAACTCTCACTTTACTTATAGTCACTTTTATCGCTCCTGATAGCCAGGTTGGTAGATCTGTTATTCAGCTTTTGGCGATTTTTCTAAGACCTCTGGGTTTATCAATTTTACTATTAACCATTGCCTCGGCTTTGATTACTAATGGGGGGATTAAAAATCCGGCTCCGAATTTAATTTTAACTGCATTATTAATTCTGATTTTATCGAGTACCCCCGTTTTGGCTCAATGGTTGGCTTTGCAGGTGGAAAGGGTGGCTGTGCAAACAGTTCAAACTGATTTATGTTGTGGGGAAAGAGCCGGGGCAATTGTTTTGTTAGGACGGGGAACAACACAGCCTAAATTGCCCTACAGAACTCAGATCCAACTCACGGCTACAGGCGATCGCATTCCCTATACAGCCGAACTTTATCGGGAACGTTTAGCTCGTTTGGTGATTGTAGCAGCAGGCGATCGCCATGAGTTAATTCATCCGACTAATGAGGCGAAAGATATTCAACAGTTATTGATTTATATGGGAGTTTTGCCTAGTGATATTCTTTTGGCAACTGAAAGCCATACCGTTAGGGAAGAAGCCCTAGAAGTCAAAGAAATCATGGAAAAAAGGCGGTTAGGAAGAACTATCATTTTGGTTACTTCTGCCTTAGAAATGCGCCGCGCCGCCCTCACATTTACTCAAGCTGGTTTTAAGGTAATTCCGGCTCCCACTAATTTTTCTACTTTTATTCCCTATGGCAAACGTAAGGAGAGGGTTTCTTTCCAAGACTTCGCCCCTAATGCGGAGGCTTTGGTTCTCAGTACCCGTGTGGTTGATGAATATCTCGCTACTTTTTATTACTTTCTACGGGGGTGGATGGCTCCTAGTTTATAAGTCTGTTGACACTCCATCGGGCTAAAGCTACGAGGATTCTTTAGAGGAGATAACCAACAAATGTTAGTCATTGCTCGTAACGGTAGTGCCTAATCTAAGTACAGGACAAAAGTTGTAGAGCCTGGTGAAACCGCCCTGAAAACAAAGGCAGATTAGAGAAAGTGCGGCGTAGAAAATCGAAGCCAGTGCGGAAAAGACTCTGGGAGCGTCGTCCGTGAGCCTTCAAAGGAATGGGTGAACCTTGGTGAATCCACAAACCCACCTTCATAGCCCAAGTAAAAGCCAGGCTAAGCAAAGCCAATAAACGGCTCAAGCGCTCAGGGTCCTTAAAGTGAGTCGATTCGAGACAGAAG
>NZ_JBIMLI010000235.1:0-4232 GCF_051859755.1 Limnospira sp. | reverse complement strand
GCGTTACGTTGGCAATAGAGATGGTTAATTGGAGGCAGAAATTTACCCCCAACTAACGCTACCAAAGACTCAATGGACACTTATTTAACTATTTTGTAATGGCAAGCGATCGCCGTTTTGGGGTTGGTAGAGGGCTTCAGAAACCGGGTAATTTACGACCATCGAAAGCCACCCAACCAAAATACTCATAGAAACCCGGTTTTTTTGCTTAGTTGCTTGAGGCGCGATTCCGCGCAGCGGATCCAGAGACGGGAATCGCGCTTTTTTAACCACAAATAAAGGTGAATGAATCAATGGCGATCGTGAGGAAATTTAATCTAGCTTGAAGTGGAGTTTGAGGGCAGTCTCTACTATTTGCATAACTTCCTGACTCAAAAAACCCACGGCATCCCCACCGATCCTTTGTTTAGAAATAGTTCGCACCTGCTGCGCTTGCACCTTGGAAGGCTTGGATAAACCGCTATCCTCTGGATTGATTAACACTTCAAAAGGGTAAACGCGAGTCACATTAGAGGTAATGGGTAGAATTGTCACTGTATCCGCTGCGCGGTTATTTGCATCGTTACTTACTATAAGCACGGGGCGGCGTTTATCCATTTCCGATCCAACCGCCGGACTGAGATTAGCATAGTAAATTTCACCACGTTTCATCGGTTAATCCATCGGCAATTGTAATATCCCAAGCGGAATCAATTTCACTAGATGCTTCTCTGTAAGCGGATTCTAGTTCTTGATTTCTCAATAATTCTAAAGCTAATTGAATCACTTGGTCAGGGGATTGACATCCTTTGGCGGTTTTATAGTTCTCAATAAATTGTACTAGGGATGTTGGTAAGGAAATTGAGATTTCTTTAGCGGGCGACATCTTAGTTATCGATTGTTATAGATATGATTATTTGATTATAGCATCAGCGGTAAACTTAATTCAGAAACCGGGTAATTGACACCAAATCTCTGTCACCCAACCAAAATGCTCACAGAAACCCGGTTTCTTTATTGTAGGGTGCGTTAGGCGGCGACCAACTTGAGATTTTTACGAAAATTTACCAATCCGCCGTAACGCACCAATATTTAGCAACAAAGGTGCGTTAAAGTGAATCTATAAATTACCGATTATATCCATAAATTTTTATCCGCATAACGCACACTATCACGTTCAATTAAACTACTACACAAAAATTTGACGTTTTAATTAAAATCGCCAAATATCTACTTTTATTTCACCATTGTGATAAGCTCTGTGACAGTCTGGGCAAAGCGTCATCATATTTGTTAAATCCGCTGGCCCACCATCACTGTAAGCAATAACATGATGTCCATGTGCGATTTCTCCTATTTTACCGCAAATTTCACATTCGTTCCCATCCCGCTGCTTAACTAATTTTTGTGCTTTTTTGTGTTCGTTGGGTCGTTTTTTAAGAGCCACATTACTCACCTTTTATTTTCTTCTTAGAGGAAGCTTCAAACACTTCTGGACTGGCCCCTAGAATAGAAACATCACTATTGGGAGCTTCGGACTTGACTGCCTTAACTATCTTATGAGCAACATCCGCGTAGTTATCATCATCCAAATTATTGACAGTAATTTTCAGAGACTTCTTACCCACTATTTACCTCATTAATTCGTTATAGACAAAATTTCCTGTCCACTATTAGGATCGACGGCCAAGGCTTCAACTTCGCCATCTCCATAAGTGATAGTAATTGCTGGATTTTTAGACAATCTAGGCTGTCCACTCTCATCATAAGAGGCGACGTAACTTAAAACTTCCTCATTTTTTTGGCGCACCGCTATATGGATTTTATCGCCAATGTATGAGACATTCAAAACTTGATCGCCTTGTTTAAGGATTTTTATGATTAGGCTCTTTTGGTTATTGTCGAGCCTATTAGGATCGACGACCAATGCTTCAATTTCATCATCTCCATAAGTGATAGTAATCGCTGAATTTTTAGACAATCTAGGCTGTCCACCCTCATCAAGAAAGACGACGTAACTTAAAACTTCCTCATTTTTTTGGCGCACCGCTATATGGATTTTATCGCCAATGTATGAGACATTCAAAACTTGATCGCCTTCTTTAAGGATTTTTATGGTTAGGCTCTGCTTGCTATTGTAGAGCCTAAAAGGTGCAGGTTGCTCTGTGTGCTTCTCTAGAGCTTGCTCCATGTAGTTAACCTTAATAAATCGATAACAGTTGATTTATATTGATCATAGCAACGACTTGTTATGACTGGGTTTGGAAAAAATATAATTTTGTTGGCAATTTTGTTGGCAACTCCAACTCCACCTCGTCAAAAATGTGGTAAAATGCAATAATTTGTGGTAAAATGCTGGTAAATGTTGGCTATAATATGGAAAATCACAAAATCTACCCGACTCCATGAATGTTGATGAAGTGCTAAAAATGGCTGACGCTCTGGTGTTTGCTAAGACTGGGCAACACCTTGATGACTTGCAACAGGCGATCGCACGGGGAACTCTGCAAGGCAAGAAATACAGCGAAATTGCCCAGGAAAAGCACTGTAACGAGAGTTATGTTCGGGATGTTGGAGCGAAATTATGGCAGACTCTTTCAGAGGAGTTGGGAGAAGAGGTTAAGAAATCCAATTTTCGCTCGACCATACAGAGGTGGCAAATTGATCATGTGACAAATTTTGCACAGGACGTTGTAGCCATTAGTAGTTTTAACACTTGTGGACAAGCCAGACAACCACCAGATATACCCAACCAAAACCCACAACATCAAACAACATCTAACCCCCAACAAAGCCCAACTTTCCATCACGATTTAAGTGAAATGCCCAAGTTAGGTAACTTCTCTAATCGTACTGCTGAACTGGAACTCCTCAAAACATTAATCCTCACAGAAAAAGCACAACTTTTAACTATTACTGGCATGATAGGGATGGGAAAAACCGCCCTGGGTATCAAACTGGTAGAAGAAATTAAACATGAATTTGAATATGTGATTTGGCGTAGTCTGGAAACTTGCCCCACTGTCGCCCAATTGCAAAATAATTTAACCGAAATTTTTACCGAGGGGGATAATCAAACTTCACGGCTACCCCTGATGAAATATTTACAAAATCATCGCTGTTTAATTATTTGAGATGATATCAATTACCTGTTTAGGCGGGGTGAATTGGCTGGTCACTATCAACCAAAATCTGAGGATTATCGCAGTTTATTTAAACAAATTAAAGAGCGATCGCATCAAAGTTGTTTTATCCTGATGGGTTGGGAATACCGGCGAGAAATTGCTCAAATTAAACACCCAAATACCCATAACTTAATCTTGAGGGGGTTAGACACTGCATCCGCTCACCAAATTATCGCCCAACAAGGATTAGAACCCGAAGCAAATGGCTCCCGATTTATTGACTATTATCAAGGCAACCCGTTATGGTTAAAAACTGTGGCGAATTTTATGGTTGAATTAGGCTTAACCGTGAGTGAAGTGTTAGCAAATCAGCCTTTTTTATTGCCTCAAGATTTGCAAGATATTTTACAGCAACCGTTGGCTTACCTATCGGAACCAGAAAAGCAACTTTTATCGCTTTTAGCTAAAGAAGATGAGGCGATCGCCCTAGTCAAACTCTTAGAAATTGCCCCGATGCCATCTGCAGATTTACTCAATACCTTACAATCTCTTAGCCGTCGTTGTTGGCTGGAAAAAACCGATCGCCTTTATCGGATGTCACCTGTATTGAGACAGTACCTAGGATGAGGCGATCGCCTCTATCCAGAAACCGGGTAATTGACGACCATCTCTGTCACCCAACCTTCATGCTGATAGAAACCCGGTTTGTTTGGTTGTAAGATTAATTATCAATATACTGGTAAATTTAGACTAATTTTAGATAAAATATAATAGGTTTTTCTGGAGCAAAATAGATGGAAAAAATTAAGCTAAATTGTCATGTGGGAACCGATGGTATTCTCCAAATTCCGATGCCAGTTTCTTGATTGTAGGGTGCGTTAGGCGGCGACCAACTTGAGATTTTTACCAAAATTTAGAAATCCGCCGTAACGCACCAATATTGAGCCAAAAAGTGAGTTTCTTTATTGTAGCGTTAGGCGGCGACCAACTTGAGATTTTTACCAAAATTTAGCCATCCGCCGTAACGCACCAATATTTAGCCAAAAAGTGAGTTTCTTTATTGTAGGGTGCGTTAGGCGGCGACCAACTTGAGATTTTTACGAAAATTTACCAATCCGCCGTAACGCA
>NZ_JBIMLI010000234.1:0-4247 GCF_051859755.1 Limnospira sp. | reverse complement strand
ACGGTACGGGCCGCATATCTCGCTTTTCTTGGAGGCAGTGCCGCTGGATTATCGACGCGGCCGTGGCCTTGTCGTACTATCGCTTGCGCTTCAACGTGCTATTCCGTCAGCACGCACCAACTAAACTGCCCCGTCACTTTTGGTGATATGCGGGTAGCAGAATATTAACTGCTTGTCCATCGACTACCCCATTCGGGTTCGCCTTAGGCCCCGACTAACCCTCAGCTGATTAGCATAGCTGAGGAATCCTTAGTCTTTCGGTGTGCGGGTTTCTCGCCCGCATTATCGTTACTTATGCCTACATTTTCTTTTGTAATTAGTCCAGCAAACCTCACAGTTCACCTTCTACCCAAATTACAATGCTCCCCTACCACTTTGTACCTATGTACAAAATCCATAGCTTCGGTAATGTGCTTATGCCCGATCATTATCCATGCGGGACCGCTCGACCAGTGAGCTGTTACGCACTCTTTAAATGAATGGCTGCTTCCAAGCCAACATCCTGGCTGTCTAGGCAGTCAAACCGCGTTTGGTCAACTTAGCATATATTTAGGGACCTTAGCTGATGGTCTGGGTTCTTTCCCTCTCGGACATGGACCTTAGCACCCATGCCCTCACTACTGTAAAACATTTTATAGCATTCGGAGTTTGTCAGGAATTGGTAGGCGGTGAAGCCCCCGCATCCAATCAGTAGCTCTACCTCTATAAAACTATTACAATGCTGCACCTAAATGCATTTCGGGGAGTACGAGCTATTTCCGAGTTTGATTGGCCTTTCACCCCTACCCTCAGGTCATCCCAAGACTTTTCAACGTCAACGGGTTCGGTCCTCCATTTTGTGTTACCAAAACTTCAACCTGCCCAAGGGTAGATCACACGGTTTCGCGTCTATTGCATCTAACTAAAGCGCCCTATTCAGACTCGCTTTCGCTACGGATCCGTAACTGAATTACTTAACCTCGCTAAATACAATAACTCGTAGGCTCATTATGCAAAAGGCACGCCGTCATCCCATAAAGAGACTCCGACCGCTTGTAAGCGTATGGTTTCAGGGTCTATTTCACTCCTTTATTCAAGGTCCTTTTCACCTTTCCCTCACGGTACTAGTTCACTATCGGTCTCTCAGTAGTATTTAGCCTTACCGGATGGTCCCGGCTGATTCACACAGGGTTTCACGTGCCCCGCACTACTCAGGATACCACTATCAATTATATATATTACCTGTACGAGACTATCACTCCCTACGGCTAAGCTTTCCAACTTATTCCAGTTCTATATATAACCAAATAACGTGGTCCTACAACCCCATTAATGCCGTAACATCAATGGTTTGGGCTACTCTGCGTTCGCTCGCCACTACTTACAGAATCACTATTGTTTTCTTCTCCTCCGCCTACTTAGATGTTTCAGTTCAGCGGGTTCGCCCACCCTAAGGTGTGCCATGCCTTCAACATGGCGGGTTGCCCCATTCGGATATCTGCGGATCAAATCGTATGTGCCAATCCCCGCAGCTTTTCGCAGCTTATCACGTCCTTCATCGCCTCTGAGAGCCTAGGCATCCACCATACGCCTTTAATAAGCTTATGTATACCTTACAAATATTGTCGCTATATCTCAAACAACAAACCTTTATTTTTTCGCCTTTATATCTCTATAAAAACTACGATAACTCTTCTTTAATTAACCTAAATTAATTGTTATATTTTTGCTCTATTTTTTAAAATATGTCAATGAACGTTTTTCACCAAAAGGGTAAAGTGTGGAGAATACCGGAGTCGAACCGGTGACCTCCTGCGTGCAAGGCAGGCGCTCTAGCCAGCTGAGCTAATTCCCCATTATTATTGTAGTCTCAGGCAGACTCGAACTGCCGACCTCTACATTATCAGTGTAGCGCTCTAACCAGCTGAGCTATGAGACTGTACTAATAATAGTTAATGTTATTTTGAAATTGACAGCTGTTAAGAGAACCCAAACAATACCTCTTGTTTTATGGCTCTTCTTCAGTACCTCACTCTAGACGACTCACTATAACTAGTGAATGCTCTAAAAAAGGAGATATTCCAGCCGCACCTTCCGGTACGGCTACCTTGTTACGACTTAGCCCCAGTTACTAGTTTTACCCTAGGCCGCTCCTCGCGGCGACGGACTTCAGGTACCCCCAGCTTCCATGGCTTGACGGGCGGTGTGTACAAGGCCCGGGAACGTATTCACCGCATCATGGCTGATATGCGATTACTAGCGATTCCAGCTTCATAGAGTCGAGTTGCAGACTCCAATCCGAACTGAGATGCACTTTGTAGATTAGCTCCTCCTCGCGAAGTGGCTGCTCTCTGTATGCACCATTGTAGCACGTGTGTAGCCCAGGACGTAAGGGCCGTGATGATTTGACGTCGTCCCCACCTTCCTCACGGTTTGCACCGGCAGTCTGGCTAGAGTTCCCGACATTACTCGCTGGCAACTAACCACAGGGGTTGCGCTCGTTATAGGACTTAACCTGACACCTCACGGCACGAGCTGACGACAACCATGCAGCACCTTGCAGGCGGTCCGAAGAAAGGGGTATCTCTACCCCATGCAGCCTGCATTTAAGCCCTGGTAAGGTTCCTCGCGTATCATCGAATTAAACCACATGCTCCACCGCTTGTGCGGGCCCCCGTCAATTCCTTTGAGTTTCATTCTTGCGAACGTACTCCCCAGGTGGGATACTTATCACTTTCGCTTGGCCACGGAGTCCGAAAACCCCACAGCTAGTATCCATCGTTTACGGCGTGGACTACCGGGGTATCTAATCCCGTTCGCTACCCACGCTTTCGTCCATCAGCGTCAGTACATGGTTGGTCACCTGCCTTCGCGATCGGTGTTCTATGTGATATCTATGCATTTCACCGCTACACCACATGTTCCGGCAACCCCACCATGACTCAAGACCTGCAGTATCAAAGGCAATTTTATGGTTGAGCCACAAACTTTCACCCCTGACTTACAGGCCCGCCTACGGACCCTTTAAACCCAATGATTCCGGATAACGCTCGGACCCTCCGTATTACCGCGGCTGCTGGCACGGAGTTAGCCGGTCCTTATTCTTACGGTACCGTCAAACGCCCACACGTGGGCGCGTTTCTTCCCGTATAAAAGCAGTTTACAACCCATAGGGCCGTCATCCTGCACGCGGCATGGCTGGATCAGGCTCCCGCCCATTGTCCAATATTCCTCACTGCTGCCTCCCGTAGGAGTCTGGTCCGTGTCTCAGTACCAGTGTGGGGGATCCCCCTCTCAGGGCCCCTAACCATCGCTGCCTTGGTGAGCCGTTACCTCACCAACTAACTAATGGTACGCATGGCCATCCCTGTCCGATAAATCTTTAACCGTAATATCATGCGATATAACGGTACCATGGGGCATTAATCCAAGTTTCCCTGGGCTATTCCCCTGACAGGGGCAGGTTCCATACGCGTTCCGCACCCGTGCGCCGGTCGCCACCAGAAAAGCAAGCTTTTCCGTGATGCCCCTCGACTTGCATGTGTTAGGCCTGCCGCTAGCGTTCATCCTGAGCCAGGATCAAACTCTTCATCGTTGTTTCATTATTATTTTCATCTAAAGCTTTCTATAAATACCTACAAAAAACCCAAACAAAATGTCGCCTAAATTCTCTTAACGCAAAAACTTGTTTACCAAGTTGTGCTGTCAATTCAAAATATCAATGAACGTTTAAAATGCTTATAAAAACATCTATCGTTAGTAAATCATTAACCAAAACAAAATACCTCGTGAACTTATCAACTTAACCTCGTCGGCTAAGCGGGTGCAAATGTACAACTAATTTTTAATCTAGCAAGCGAAAAAAAAATATTTTTATTTTTTTTTAATCCCTCACAAAACCAAAACTAACAACGACAATCGCAATGAACTTTAAATACAATAACGTATTTTCGGACGGCAAAGATACCACCTTTTTTAAACATAAAACAAGGATTTGTTAACTTTAATTTTAAAATAATTTAAAGTGCCTCTAGATCAAAATATTAGAATTTCATTTAAAGGGATAATGTCTTACACTGACATCCTATTGATTCCAAAAAAAACTTAATTTCTGAGCTATTGACAATAAATTCTAAGTACTTTCGTCTACATCATATTTTAAAGCTGACATTTTCGACCTGAAGTCAGAGTAAAATCGATTATTCAACATGAGTGCTCTTATTCTGTGTCATTACATTTAATACCATTTATCAATCGAAATTACTGGT
>NZ_JBIMLI010000233.1:0-4280 GCF_051859755.1 Limnospira sp. | reverse complement strand
TTGTCTAAGGTCGTAACTGTAGGGGGCTGGCATTTTGGGTCTTCTGTAGATATCCTTGCCATTATACGTCCTAACTTCTCTGTCTTGTAATCTAAGTATTCCTTATATTCTACCAAGGGGTAGAAATCCCACTGGGACGTTATTTCGGGCATTGCAGCCTTATTTGGTCTCCCAAACGTTTCGCACGGTGATGATACTTTGTACGGTGGTGCGGGTAATGACACTATTTTCGGTGGTGATGGTGATGATGTGTTGTTTGGAGATGAGGGTAATGATTCTCTGATTGGTGGCCCAGGACGCGATCGCTTTGTGATTTTTGCTAATGGCGGCACGGATACTATTACTGATTTTGTCTCTGGGGAAGACCTGATTGTTCTCGGTGGTGGTTTGCGCTTTGAGCAATTGAGTATTACTCAAAATGTCTCGTCGGCGGTGATTACCCTAGATACGGAAGAGTTGGTGATTTGGGAAGGGGTACAAGCGGCAGCTTTAACTGAGGATGATTTCATCACTTTCGCGATCTAAGATTAGGTGAGACTACTCCTCACGGTTTGTGCTGTGGGGAGATGGGTTCCTGGTTAAAGTTGAATGGAGGGGTGTTTGTGGCTCCATATCAAAGAATCGAGCAGCGTTTCTTTTCTGTGTTATTTGGGATCTTGATTGGGTTAACTTTGCTGGTTTGGGTTCTTAGGGGGTTAGGGGTTCTGGGATTTATCCCTGGATTGATAATCTGGGTGTTGTTGCTGTCAACCATCGCTATGGGGGTTCTGTCTAGAGTGGCTCGATAGCTCGGTTTGGTAATTATTCGGTCACTGGGATAGACGAATTGGGTTGAGTTGGGCTATAATGGCGAATGGCCTAAAACAAGGCGCTTCCTTAAATCTAGGTTGTGTGCGACGGGTTCACTTATTCCGAATAGCACCAATCGGATTTTTCAGAGGACAGTGTTGTTTATTGAGCTTCAGCCTACAGCCAGAAATGGCCTGGGCAACTGCTAAGGTGAAACTTCCTGGCAGTTGGCGAGAACGCCGCTTTCCAGTCTGGTAGCAGGATTGGGAAACTACGGTTCTATTGCGTAGCAATCGCTCGTGGTCGCGTTCATGTCTTCTCAAGTATCTTTCATATAGGAGGAGACGGGAAGACCTCAAGTAAAGTTATTATTTTTTAGAGAGGTGAAGGATAAAACATGACCCAAGTTATTCTGGGTGAAAACGAACAATTAGAATCCGCACTGCGTAGATTTAAGCGAGAAGTGTCTAAAGCTGGCATCCTGGCTGATGTTCGCAAAAAACGTCACTTTGAAACCCCTCCAGAAAAACGCAAGCGCAAGGCGATCGCTAATCAGCGTCAGAGACGAGCTTTCCGTAAAAAGCGGATGTTCTAAAGCGCTTCATAACCCGATATAACCGCGAACAAAACTCCTATTCTAGTTCTATTGGACTAGAGTGGGGGTGGCTGCGGTTTTTTGGTTATTAGATAATTTGGGAACTGGGTATTGGTAAGGAAAATGTGAAGGTGCTACCTTTGCCTAACTGACTACTAACGAAAATTTCGCCGCCTTGAAGTTCCACCAAACGCCGGGTAATAGCTAAACCAATTCCGGTACCTCCATAATTGCGCGATCGCGATCTATCAGCACGCCAAAATCTTTCAAAAACATGGGGTAAATCTGCCTCAGAAATACCAATTCCGGTATCGCTGACATCCACAAACAAGTAACCACCATGAGTATAAACTTCTATTTTAATTAGACCATGTTTGGTGTATCTGATGGCATTTCCTAATAAATTAACTAAAATTTGTTCAGTGCGATCGACATCAGCTAAAGCCAGGGGTAATTCTTCAGAAAAATCTAATTCTAACATCGGTCCTTCTTCCAGAAGTTGATCAGAAAAACGCTGCACCAAAGACTCTAATAAAGGCCGTAATGCTAAAGGTTGGGGGTTAATGGGTAAATATCCAGATTCAACCTTAGAGAGTTCTTGTAAGTTATTTATCAGCCTTTCCAGGCGTTTAGTTTCCTTGGTTAACTGCTGATAAATATCTGGTGATGGCGAAATTCTGCCTTCGGCCATTTCTTCTAAGTATCCGCGAACTACAGTGATCGGAGTTCGCAATTCATGGGTCAAATCACTAATTAATTCCCGCCGTTTTTGTTCAACATCTTGAAGACTACTAGCCATCTGATTAAAACTCATCGCCAGTTGATTTAATTCATGAATTTCACTAGATGACATCCTTTCTGAGAGATTACCCTTGGCAAATTTATGGGTAATTTCTTCCATCTCGGTGAGAGGCTGAGTAATGCGTTTAGTCACCCAATAACTTAAACAGACAGCAGCAGTTGTTCCGGCTAAAACAGACCAAAAAGTGCTACGATTCCAAGCAATTTCAAAGCCTTCTACTAGGCGAGTTCTTACATATTGTAAGCGAAAGCCAGGACCTTCTAGTTGTTCCAAACTACGGACAAAGAACCGAGGAGAGGAAATTTTGCCGATGATCACCAGGGATGTGACCCCAATCAGCATAACCAGGAGGTGGGATAAAAATAGGCGCGATCGCAAATCTACCTTTGCCATTAGTTCTGGGTATGTATGATCTAGTAGGGGTCGAGAGAGATGTCGCCATCTCCCCCTCCCATACAAAACCGTACTTGAGGCTTTCACCTCATACGGCTCCTAATCTGATTGTTCCATTGTTAATGATACAGCGTTGGCGTTATCTAGCGCCGTCTTATCATCATGACAGTGGCGGTGTAATAATTGAAGGTTCTTGTATTCATCCTTTCCGCCTAAACTTCGAGGTATAATGTGGTCTACTTCAACTAAATCCGATGGTGCGAAATACTGTCCACACCAGGTACACCTACCTTTTTGCTTTTTGAGTAGTTTTGCTACCCTGTTTGGCGTGTCGATTGCTTGTCCTTTCCTGGTTGCCCAGTAAGTCCAATTTCCGTCGTATGGTGTTGCGTCAGGGCGTATTATGGTATGTCTGACCAATGGAGTCCAGTTATGTTGCCATAATGTGAGTCCATCCTTAGTCTTGAATAACCAGGATTCATGTCTTTCTTTCCCATTGCTAAGTTTAACCGTTCCTTTATGGAAGTAGTTTCCTAGCTTTTCGTAACTTGCCTTTCCGCATCTTGAAATTGTCCATGCCCGTAACATTAACCAGACTATGCTATCCAGTTTATTAAAGGTTTCTGTTGAAACTACTGCTGAATAGTAGTTTGACCATCCCCTTATGATTGGGTTTAGTTTACCAATCAGGGCAGATTGAGGTGCTGTTTTATGTTGTTGAATTACACCTTTTATCACTTCTGTATGGGCTGTAACTGCTTTATTACTGGGTTTTATATAGGTTTTGTGACCGATTAATCGGCTGTTTCCTCCACCTGTTTTTCCAGATTTATACTTTCCTACTGGATATTGCCTGATATTAAAACCTAGAAAGTCGAACCCTGGTTCTTCTGTTTTGCCATTATACTCGATAGGATTGAGTGTGTGGCAGATTCGGGTCTTTTCAGGTTTTATTTCTAGTCCTACAGATTTTAACCATTCAGAAATAGCAGTTTTGCACTGTTCAATGATTCCTAAGTCTTTGGATATGACCACAAAATCATCGGCGTATCTTATTAGGTTGACCTGGGTGGTTGTCCCTTTATTTGGATACATTTCCTTAACTAACCTTTCCATTCTATCCAGTGCGATGTTGGCTAGGAGTGGACTTATTACCCCTCCTTGAGGTGTCCCTGAGTCTGTATCCTCGAATACACCGTTATCTAGCACGCCAGCTTTAAGCAACTGTTTCAGGTCTTTCTTTAGGCTGCTTGGACAATGAATTTTGGACAGTAGGTAATCATGGTTTATTCGGTCGAAACACTTTGCTATATCAGCATCCAACACATAATAACTACTATGTTTGATACATAGATAGATTCGTGCTATTGCGTCATGGGCTGACCGTCCAGGTCTAAACCCATAGCTTGTTCCTTCAAATCTTGATTCCCATTCGGGCTCAAGTGCCGACTTCACCAAGGCTTGCCTGGCTCTATCTTGGATTGTGGGTATTCCTAGAGGGCGTTTTTCATCCCTACCAGGTTTTGGAATCCACACCCGTCGCAGTGGTTTTGCTTTGAGGTTTCCCTTAATATTCTCAACAAGTTCAAACCTTTGTCTTGATGAGATTGCTCTCATTCCATCGACTCCAGCCGTTTTCTTGCCTTGATTATCTTGGAGGGCGGGTTTATTAAGCTGACTGTTGGGAAGCATGGCTGACCG
>NZ_JBIMLI010000232.1:0-4339 GCF_051859755.1 Limnospira sp. | reverse complement strand
CAACCAAGGGGTTGAAGTCCTCACCGGGTAGTTATTTCGCCCATTTCAGCTCTATTTCATACCCGAAGGTCTCGCACAATACTTGGTATTGTAGCGGATCGCCCTAATTGGTTCAACTAATCTGCGATTAAATTAAGCTCCACAGGCATTACCACCCAGAGTCTCTGGGCTACGAAGTATCATAGCAGATACAAGACTTCCCTCTTAACTTACGGGTTAGGTTTTTACCTCAGCACCGCAGCGGGAAATCTCTACCTAATTTCTAGCACAGAACACCATAACCTGAATTGTCAAGTGACACCTATTGTTAAGTTTGATCACGTCCCTGTCAACTTCGCAATATCTGCCACAGAGATGAGGATAAGGCACATTAAGCGATCGAAGATACTAAAGACCAGAACAGGTTCCGCGTCCCCATTGACCATCATAGGATACGGAAACTTTAGTTCCGGGTCTAGGTTGAAACTCTGCCAAATCAATTAAAGTGACACTAGCCATACCGCTGACATTGCCACGATAAACCCGTTGACCTTGATCATTTCTGCGATCGAATTGTAAACGGGAAGATTGAGCGATACCCGCACCCGTCCGAGCATTACGAAACTCTACTTCCTGTTCAAAGCCAGTATTAGGACTCCAGGGAACAGAAAAAGATAGGTTATCTGCGTCGGTCCGGAAAATAGTTCCCCGACAGACAATATCAGCCAAGGCTTTAGGAACAGCAACTCCTAAAACACTTATACCAATAATAGTTGGGGTAGCGGCAATGAAATTCAACCTATTTGTCCACTGCATTGGAATTACTCCTCACCACAAATTAATTCAACCTTGTAGCATACTCTGTCGGGTTCACTCTAGCCACATTAACAAATATTAACATCAGCAATAGTTTCTCAAACCTCAATGGCAATTCACCCATATTGATCATGGTATAGAGCCGGATTTCCATCAGAACTTATGGAGCATAAATATATACAAATTTGAGACACTATGCTATAATTACCCAGTCGATAGTATAGAAACCCAATTTTCTCTAAGTTAGACTAATTAACCAAGGGTGAGTCAGAAACACTAATTTTGATGTCCTGTAGCACTAAGTAATAATCATGAGCAATCCGCAACCAAAGCCCGAGATAGATCCGATCACAGTAACAGTGGTGTTAACAGCCCTGATATTAATTCCCCTAATTATTGCGGGATTCTCGCCCTAAAGGCTAATTAATCAGGTAAAATAGCGCCCCGCAAATCAGCATCACGCAAATTAGCGCGGTAGAGTACCGTGTCCAACATGACAGCCTCAATCAAATTAACGCCACTGAGATTAGACCAATTTAGTTTAGTGCGATAAAGTCGGGCGCGACTCATATTAGCCCCCCTTAAACTGGTCCAACTGACATTAGCCGCCCGTAGATTCGCCTCACTGAGGTTAGCATCAGTTAAATCAGCCCCCACCATAGTAACCCGACTCAAATCAGCTCGATGAAAATTAGCTCCCATCAGCATCGCGCCACTGAGGGTAGCATTAGATAAATTAGCACCCTCAAGGGTAGAATCGCGCATAATCACATTAGTGAGATTAGCTCCATCCAAGTTAGCACCACTCAAATTAGCTTTTAACAAATTAGTTCGGATCAAAGTGCTGTTAACTAGATGAGCGCCAATAAAATTAGCCTCAGTAAAATTAGCCTCAGCCAAATTAGCATCAGTAAGATTAGCCATATTTAGGGTGACATTTTTGGAGATAGACCCCCGCATACTAGCCCCGGTTAGATTAGCCCTAGAAAAATTAGCATCAGTTAAATTAGCGCTAATCAGGTTAGCATCAGCGAGTTGAGCATCAGTGAGATCCACG
This sequence comes from Limnospira sp., assembly GCF_051859755.1. Taxonomy (NCBI): domain Bacteria; kingdom Bacillati; phylum Cyanobacteriota; class Cyanophyceae; order Oscillatoriales; family Sirenicapillariaceae; genus Limnospira; species Limnospira sp. The sequence continues at coordinate 2,487 of NZ_JBIMLI010000232.1, read as the reverse complement.
CCCATCAATTTAGACTCACGGAAATTAGAGCCACTCAGATTAGTATTAATGAAGCTAGTATTTTCGAGATTAGCCCGGATCAAGCTAACCTCCCGCAGATCCATATCACTGAGATTGACCCCAACCAGGTTAACAGACCGAAACATTCTCTCCCCGGCGGCATATTGTTTGAGTAGCTCCTCAACCTCCATGTTTAATTAACCTCATCATCAGTATTGCAGTATTAAACAACTGGGGGATAAAATCCCTCAGAATTATGATTTCAACAAGTTTCCCTACTTTCCGCACTATATGTCCAACCGCGTAGTTATACCCTGTATGTAATAATCATCTCCTGAAAACGGCACATTGGTGGTGATAGTTCATAATTTGAGGGGTAACCCCCACATCCTGTCCCCAATTAGCGATCGCTTAGGCATCACTAACCTGGTAAATTATAGGATCGTTAGGGAAAGATACCAGAGAAAATAGGTCAACCCCCCAAGATTTACTAGAAACAGGAAACCAGGGATGTCAGATAATTTGAGAAGTAAAGCAATTACCCAGGGCAATCAGCGAACCCCTAACCGGGCTATGTTAAGGGCTGTAGGCTTTGGCGATGAGGATTTCAATAAACCCATTGTGGGCATTGCTAATGGTTATAGTACCATTACTCCCTGCAATATGGGCTTAAATGATTTAGCATTACGGGCAGAAGCGGCCCTGAGACAATCGGGAACTATGCCCCAACTGTTTGGAACCATTACTATCAGTGATGGTATCTCTATGGGTACGGAGGGGATGAAATATTCCCTAGTGTCGCGGGATGTAATTGCCGATTCCATAGAAACTGTCTGTAATGGTCAGAGTATGGATGGGGTGTTAGCTATTGGCGGATGTGATAAAAATATGCCTGGGGCGATGATTGCCATTGCTCGCATGAATATTCCGGCAATTTTCGTTTACGGGGGAACTATCAAACCGGGTCACTATAATGGCTGTGACCTCACTGTGGTTAGCGCCTTTGAAGCGGTGGGACAACATAGCGCGGGGAAAATCCCTGATGAGGAATTACTGGGGATTGAACGCAATGCTTGTCCTGGGGCGGGTTCCTGTGGTGGTATGTTTACGGCTAATACTATGTCGTCAGCTTTTGAGGCTATGGGGATGAGTTTGATGTACTCTTCGACTATGGCGGCTGAAGATGCGGAGAAAGCGGAAAGCACTGAACAATCGGCGTTTGTATTGGCTGAGGCGATTCGGAAACAGATTTTACCGAGCCAAATTCTCACCCGTGATGCTTTTGAAAATGGTATGGCGGTGATTATGGCTGTGGGGGGTTCTACTAATGCGGTGCTACATTTACTGGCGATCGCCAGTTCTATGGGGGTAGAACTAACTCTGGATGATTTTGAAACTATGCGACAACGGGTTCCGGTATTGTGCGACCTGAAACCTAGTGGTCGGTTTGTAACTACAGAATTTCACCAAGCTGGGGGAGTTCCCCAGGTGATGAAAATGTTGTTGGAACATGGCTTGTTACATGGCGATGCTTTGACGATTACTGGTAAAACTATTGCGGAACAGTTGACTGATATCCCGGCTGAACCTGACCCTAACCAGGAGGTGATTCGCCCTTGGGATAATCCTATGTATGCTCAAGGACATTTGGCTATTCTCAAGGGTAATTTGGCTTCGGAGGGGTCTGTGGCTAAAATTACTGGGGTCAAAAATCCTCAAATTACTGGACCGGCTAGGGTGTTTGAGTCGGAGGAGGAATGTCTTGAGGCAATTCTGGCGGGTTCAATTAATCCGGGAGATGTGATTATCGTCCGCTATGAAGGCCCGAAAGGGGGGCCGGGAATGCGGGAGATGCTGGCTCCTACTTCGGCGATTATTGGGGCTGGTTTGGGGGATTCTGTGGGGCTGATTACTGATGGTCGCTTCTCAGGGGGAACCTATGGTCTGGTTGTGGGTCATGTGGCTCCAGAGGCGGCGGTCGGAGGTGCGATCGCCTTAGTGAAGGAGGGCGATAGTATTACTATTGATGCTAAAGCCCGCCTATTACAAATTAATATCTCTGATGAGGAATTACAGGCGCGACGGGAGGAATGGCAGCCTCGTCAACCTCGCTATACGAGGGGAGTCCTAGCTAAGTATGCTAAGTTGGTATCCACTAGCAGTCGCGGCGCGGTCACGGATGTAAATTTGTAACCTAGGTTCGACTTAATCATTTTCGTAGGGTGCGTCAGAAGCAGGCTATCTACATCCTCACCGAATCATTATCGGCGCTACGCACCTCAATCAATTATCTGGGCTTTGATGATAATTCTCGGTGTCTGGTGCGTCAGAAATCAATTATCGGGTGTTGATGATAATTCTCGGTGTCTGACGCACCCTACGGTATGATTACCTAGGAGTGTCACAAAAAGGAGCATGATTTAATCTCAAATTAGGTTAATATTTTAGGGCAATAGGGTCTAATAAGCGAGAAGAGTTGAGGATAAA
>NZ_JBIMLI010000231.1:4067-4350 GCF_051859755.1 Limnospira sp. | reverse complement strand
TAACCTAAACCGACACCGGATTCTGTTATCCCTAAGCCGACACCGGACCCGACACCGGACATGGAGTAACCTAAACCGACACCGGATTCTGTTATCCCTAAGCCGACACCAGACATTCCGACACCGGACATGGAGTAACCTAAACCGACACCGGATTCTGTTATCCCTAAGCCGACACCAGACATTCCGACACCGGACATGGAGTAACCTAAGCCGACACCGGACATACCGACACCGGACATAGAATAGCCTAGGGCGGAACCGGATTCAGTCATTCCCACAC
>NZ_JBIMLI010000231.1:0-3969 GCF_051859755.1 Limnospira sp. | reverse complement strand
ACCGGACATGGAGTAACCTAGGGCGGAACCGGATTGAGTTACGCCTAAGCCGACACCGGACATTCCGACACCGGACATGGAGTAACCTAGGGCGGAACCGGATTGAGTTACGCCTAAGCCGACACCGGACATTCCGACACCGGACATAGTTTCACCGACACCTGATGCCCACTTACCGACACCAGAGGGGAAAATATAGGAACTGATGCCATGTTGGAAACTGGAAACATGGTGCATGGAACCAAATAGGGAACCAGCGATGCGTTGAGCTTCTGCTTCTTTGGCTAGATTGAAGAGGTCGTCGTAAATGCGATCGCCATAAGATAAGCCAGGGGGTGATAGTTGGGCAAAAGTTTGACCTTTGAGTTCATCACCCCAAGATACTGTAATGAATTGGTCATCAATCCACTCAGAGGGATAAATGGGGGGAATCCGAACCGCCTGGGAACGGGCCATAGCTAACCAGCGACCATCAGCGCAACGGTAGCCAATTTCGATCACATAATCGCGATCGCTTACAGGAATTGGTAAATACCATTCCCGCGCCATTTCATCGCAAGGGTATTCCTGAACGCTGTGGGGACTCTGATTGCTGAGATTTATACCTGTTACGTCATAAATCCGTAAAGCCAGTTGTTGCCCACCTAATCGCCGGAATTGTTCTTTTTGTTGACTGGAGATATCCCAGTAAGCATAAGCCCATTCCGGGTCTCTTGCCATCAGAACTACGCGACTTTCACTATATCCGCTGCCAAGTTCCACTAGATTTTCATCAACTGAGGACAGGAAATCATCTGTTTGTTCTTCCTGGCCTAATGTAAACTTTGCTACTTCCACTTCTGCTTTTGCCTCCAAAGTACGGGATTGACTAGGGGATGAAAATCTTTGACGTTCAATATCTTGAATGGCAGCTAAAAGCTGGGCTTTACGCATTCGGCTATAGCGAGAAATACTGTACTCGCTGGCGACTTTGCGTAATTGTCGCAATGTCATTTCTTCCAAGGGGGGTCTTTCTTTTGCCATAGGTTGGTGATCTCCATGTGTTCAGACAGCAGGCTGTTGGCTCTGTAGATTTTCTTTGGGATCGTGGGGATCGCTCTCGTTAATCAACATATTGCAGAAAATATCCAGAGGGGTCAAGGGGTAATCCCAAAAATTATAAGTAAATATACTGTTTTATAAGGTTTTTGGGATCATTGTGTCATAGTTTCATGATATATCATGGCATTGGGGATCGTCTGCATCCAAAAAAAAATCCCCGGCGTGGGCCTGGGGTTGTAGGTAGATTCTTAAAAAGTCGAGTGGGGGGTTGGGCGTGGCCAAAGCTAACGAATTATCTCCCAATCCCGTATCCGCCAAGGACCCTGATCTCGGACGAGTTGATATCGAACCTGTAGGGTGCTATCCTCAGACCTCTCCATTTGATTACCTTGATAGAATTGGGTAACTTCCCGCACCTGAGCATCAACAGTACCTTGATTGGGATTATTCTCATTGACATCAACACTCTGGACCCTAACTTCATGCTGAAAACGCCTGTGGGAATTTTCCTGCCTTAATGACTCGGAAAGCCCCATCCACCGAGCCAGGGAAGGCTCAACCAAAATTTCCCTTAATCCTTCAGTTTGATGTTCAGGACCTAGAGCGGCAGATTTAGCAGTCAACCACTGATTAACTACCTGTTGGGCTACAGTGGGGTCCAGGTCAGCCGCTAGGGGGTTCTCTGGTTCGGGTTCAGGAATAGCGATCGGAGAATTATCAAGGCGGATTTCGGGTCCATCGACTGTCAATCTCGGCCCACCCATTCCCTCTAGGGCATTACCAATCCAACCAAAAATGGCACTCAAAATCATCCATAATAACCAAATCCCAAACAATCCCACTAAACCTACCAAGATTAATCTTTTAACCTTGTAGTTGGATTCATGAGTTGACTTACCCCGAGTTCGTCTAGGAGAGTGAGACTGAGGGCTACCCTGACCCAGTGGTGGCAGATTAGCCGTAGGAGTACCGTTTAATCGGGCGCTAGAAGATGCCACCGGAGAGGGTTGATGAGATGTAGATGAACTCCCTCTGGCTGGTTTTTGTAGGTAGGTCGATTCATTAGTAGATTGATTGAATCTACCTGGCGGGGTGGTTTTGGGAACCTGTGCGGAGGGAGAATTAGCACCACTATGGGATGACTGAGAGCCTGTAGGCATTCCCACAGAACCGGTAGGCGAATGCCCATTGCTTAGACCATCAGGACTAGAGGAGTAAGGTGCTGATTGAGCGGGATTTGCAGATGTTGAAACTGCGGGGGTCGATCCCGATTGCGCGTAAGTCAATTCATTATCTGACCTACTGCTGCGGCGAGGTTGTACTACTACCCACTCATTTGATGTGGCACGCGCCTCGGCGGGAAGTGCCTCTAAATAGGATTGAACCTGCTTATTAGCAAAATATTCTTTGAGAGAAACTGACTGATTTTGCAAATCCCGGAAATGGGGGAAAACTTCTTCGGCTAACCAGTGTTCTGCATACAGACATAACCCGGGTAACAGGTCTGGGGAATCTACAGAATTTTCCCGAATAAAGGCGATCGCTTCCTGTTCCTGGCTCAAATCTAAGGCTCGACTAGCTTCTTCAGTTTGTCCTAGTAACAGACAACAAACTGCTTTTTCTAAATGCACGTCCTGGCGGCGACCTAACTGCATTAACATTAACTTAGCTTTGCGAATCAAAGCAGGTTGGGCGCGTGCAAATCCCTGAGCCAATAAAGCATAAACAGCCAGGTATGTGCTAACGGCGGAGGGACGATGAGCCTCCATCTCAAATAGGGTCTGTTGTTCGGTGGTGGTTAAAGAACTACGCAATTGCTGGATAAAGCGTAGAAAATCTTCGACATTCAGACCAGAGCGATCGTCACCGTGACCATCAATACCCCCCCTTTCGTGGAGCATTTCCCGCAACAATTGCAATCCCCGCCGACGTTCATCAGCTTTTTGTTCTGGTAGTTGCAGCAGTTCGATGATACGGTAGGGGCGCAGTTTATAAAGGTCTGCCTGCATTTCTCCCCGTAGACTCGCAAACAGGCTTTCTCGTAACAGTAAATCTTGACCCGATTCTAGGGAAATAGCAGCGTTTTCATATTGCCGAGACTGCCACTGTTCCCGACCTAGTTCTAAATATGCTAGGGCTACGGTGAGAATTATATCCGGCAAAACTAGATCAGGATCTCCAAACCGACCATCTTTCAGACCAATACTGCTGGTTCCTATCAAGGGACGAGTCAGGGCGACAACTTGTTCATATTCCCCTAATTCTTGCAAGATCAGCAATGCGCCGACAAACTGGCGATCGTCTATCTCTATACTGGCTCGGTGAGAATCTGCGTCCTTTCCACCCCCGGCCCCCGACAGGCTCATGACATTCGGGCCTCCGAGGGTTCTCACGGTACGCGAGCCAGGATCGTAGGTCTTGGCTAGAAAACCCATGTCATAGGCCCCGCGTTGGTCTGGGTCTGACAGGACTGCGTAGGCTTCATCAATTAACTGCTTTCGAGCATCGATCGCTAGATCAGAATACTCCCGCCTGGGAAGCTGCTGTTGGCGATCGCCTCGAGCCTGCTTTAACTGGTCCGCAGTCGCTTGGATTGGTAAGCCTAAAATTCGGTAGTAATCTAGTGGAATACGCATTCTGGTTCATCCCCAAGGGCGAGCGACTGATTTAGGGCGGGTTGGGCATCTTCCCGGACCATGCCATCTCACTGTCCGGGATATAGGGCAGGGGTCAGGAGGAGTGGCGGAAGACGGAGTAGGGAAAAAAATTGTCGGTTTACTATTCCTATTCATCGGGTCTTTCCGAAAAACCAGTTTAACCGACCCCTACCAGGCGAGTTCGTGTGGCTTATCTGTCACGTAAAACTCCTGGGAGGGTTGGAAGCTCCGTGATTGATCACGGAGAGGAAAACCGACTCAAGCGGCTGAC
>NZ_JBIMLI010000230.1:0-4384 GCF_051859755.1 Limnospira sp. | reverse complement strand
TAGTTTTGCTACCCTGTTTGGCGTGTCAATTGCTTGTCCTTTCCTGGTTGCCCAGTAAGTCCAATTTCCGTCGTATGGTGTCGCGTTGGGGCGTATTAGGGTGTGTCTAACAATCGAAGTCCAATTATGTTTCCATAGTTGGAATCCATCCTTAGTCTTGAATAACCAAGATTCATGTCTTTCTTTCCCGTTGCTAAGTTTAACCGTTCCCTTGTGGAAGTAGTTTCCTAGCTTTTCGTAACTTACCTTTCCGCATCTTGAAACTGTCCATGCCCTCAACATTTGCCAGATTAGGTTGTCTAGCTTTACGAAAGTTTCTGATGAAACTACTCCTGAATAATAATTTGACCATCCCCGAATAATCGGGTTTAGCTTGTTAATCAGGGCTGACTGGGGTGTAGTTTTATGTTTTTTAATTACCCCTTGAATCACTTCTGTATGGGCTTTAACTGCTTTCTTGCTGGGTTTGATGTGGGTTAAAAAGGTTTTCCTTATATCCCTATTCATCTTTCCAGCTTTGTGTATCCCTGCTGGATATTGCCTGATGTTGAATCCTAGAAAATCAAACCCGGGCTCTTCTGTTTTTCCATCATACTCAATAGGTTTGAGCGTATGGCAAATTCGAGTCTTTTCGGGTTTAATCTCTAATCCTACAGGTTTTAACCATTTGGAAATAGCAGTTTTGCACTGTTCAATGATTCCTAAGTCTTTGGATATGGCTACAAAATCATCGGCGTATCTTATTACCGTTGCGTAAGGTTTGCCACTGGTACTTTTAGGATACAGTTTTTCAATTAACCTAATCATCCCATCCAGTGCGATGTTAGCTAGGAGTGGACTTATTACCCCTCCTTGGGGTGTCCCTGTTTCTGTATCCTCAAATACGCCGTTATCTAGCACACCTGCTTTAAGCCATTGTTTCAGGTCTCTTTTTAGGCTGCTTGGACAATGAATTTTAGACAGTAGGTATTCATGGTTTATTCGGTCAAAGCATTTAGCTATATCTGCATCCAGTATGTAATAACTTCCTTTGTTGATACTTAGGTAAATCCTTGCTATTGCATCGTGGGCTGACCTTCCCGGTCTAAACCCGTAGCTTGTGCCTTCAAATCTCGATTCCCATTCAGGTTCGAGAGCCGATTTAACCAAGGCTTGCCTTGCTCTGTCTTGGATTGTGGGTATTCCCAGAGGGCGTTTTTCATCCCTGCCAGGTTTTGGAATCCACACCCGTCGCAGTGGTTTTGCTTTGAGGTTTCCCTTAATGCTCTCAACAAGTTCAAACCTTTGCCTTGGAGAGATTGCTCTCATTCCATCGACTCCAGCCGTTTTCTTACCTTGATTATCTTGGGTCACTCGCCGCACTGCTAAGAGTCGGGCATAATATGACTTCACCAATAGACGTTGCAACCTTCTTGCCTTTGCATCCTGTCCCGATTTAGCTGCTTGAAATATCCTTTTTTGGAGCTTGAAAACTTTCCGCTGAACCTTAGTCCATGGGATTGCCTTCCATGCGTTGTTCGTAGTCTTGATTGGTTTGGGCTTACCAAATCCTTTCTTTAAACTCGCTATCGCCATATGTACATCTACTAGGCTCTATTTCTTACAATCCAACCGTGACCCGTTAGCATATCCCTACCATTACAGTCGGGCTTTGGCTTCTGGTCACATCTCACCCCCTAATAGGCTTGCGCTTACATTTGTCACTACTGATATCTCGACCAGATTATCAGAGCCTAAAAGGGGTTACAACGTTCCGTTTATATGGGCTTTCCATCTTTAGACTTGTCCTATCCACCGGGGTACTTTTTAAAAGTCTGTGTAGGTGTTATTAACAAAACCCTACTTTTCCCCTTGCTCTTTTGAGCGCAGCGTGTCAACCTGTTTCGCTACTGAATACTTACGATGGTTCAAGTCGGAACATTCAGATTTCCTTAGTCATGGATGGTTGGCAGTGGTCGTATTATTGGGAATAGGTTTTCCCTCACGCCTTCCGTTCCCCGCTTCAATCCTGAGGTTATGATTCCCAAAACTGGGGGTGGCTATCGCCGTTACTCTCTACTCCCTGATTTCTCAGTTTGTTTATGACCTTGAGTTCCCTGCCTTACTTAGATTTCTCCAAGCGTCGGGACATATAAACAGTTATGGGGATGGGCAGGTGTGCTATCCTTATGTTCAACCGAGGGGTTGAAATCCGCACCAGGCGGTTATTTCAGGTATTGCAACCTTATTTCATGCCTGAACGTCTCGCACGATAATTTCTATCCTACACTCAAACTTTCAACAGTAAAAAGCCCCGCTTGACCAACAAATCAGCGGGGCCTTTATAAGGAAACCTTTAAAGTAGGATTATCGCATATCCCAGAGAGCCTTAAACAAAGTCTCAGGCAGCTTTCTGGAGGTGGCATTCCTGGCAGCCTTGAGCGCGGCCACGGAAACTGTGTTCCCTTTGTGGTATGCTCTGGTAATCCGTGCGAGACGTTCAAGCATGAAATAGGGTTGAAACACCCGAAATAACCGCCTGGTGGGGACTTCAACCCCTTGATTGAATATAAGGAACGCACTCCTGAACATCCCCATAACTGTTTATATGTCCCGAATATTTGTATCACACGATACCAAATCAAGGCAGGGACTCCAAGCTCAACATACTTTGTAACAAAACGTAACAATTCTTAACATAACGGAAAAGTTACGACAAAAGGTGAGGATAACGGCGATAGCCACCCCCAGTTTTAGGACTCACAACCCGTCAGATTGAAGCGGGGAACGGAAGGCTCCAAGGTGTAACCCAACACCAGAACCGAGACCACTGCCAACCATCCATGATTAGGGAAACCGAATGTCTGGCTTGAACCGCCGTAAAGAGTAAGTAGCGGTGCGAGACGTTCAGGCATCAAATAGGGCTGCAATGCCCGAAATAACTGCCTGGTGAGGATTTCAACCCCTTGGTTGAATATAAGGAGCGCACTCCTGACCATCCTCATAACTGTTTATATGTCCCGACGTTAGTATAGAAATATACGTGTGATTCGTTTAGGAGTCAAATAAGGCTGCGATGCCTGAAATAACCTCCTAGTGGGACTTCCACCCCTGGGTGGAATATAAGGGATTCACACCCCTGACCATCCCATAACTGTTTATATGTCCCGACGATTTGTATCTTAGGATACCAAATCAAGGCAGGGAACCCAAGGTCAATACACTCTGTAACAAATCGTAATAATTCTTAACATAATGGAAAGTACGAAACAGAGGTGAGGGTAACGGCGATAGCCACCCCCGGTTTTGGGACTCACAATACCAAGACCGAAGCGGGGAACGGAAGGCTCCGAGGTGTAACCTAACACCAGAATCGAGACCACTGCCAACTATCTATGATTAGGGAAACCGAATGTCTGGCTTGAACCACCGTAACTAATAAGCAGCGAAATAGGTTGATACGCTGCGCTCAAAAGAGTAAGGGGAAAAGTAGGGTTTTCTATAGGACACCTACACAGACCTTTAAAGATACCCCGATGGATAGGACAAATCTAAAGATGGAATGCCCATATAAACGGAACGTTTTAACCCCTTTTAGGCTCTGATAATCTGGTCGAGAGAGTCAGTAGCGAAAAGTGTAAGCGTAAGCCTATTAGGGGGTGAGATGTGACCAGAAGCCAACGCCTTACTGTAATGATAAGGATATGCAGACGGGTCACGGTTTGATTGTAAAGAATAGAGTCTAGTAGGAGCACAAATGGCGCAGGCGAGTTTAAAGAAAGGCTTTGGTAAACCCAAACCAATCAAGACTACGAAAAACGCATGGAAAGCAATTCCATGGGCGAAAGTCCAGCGGAAAGTTTTCAAACTCCAAAAGAGGATATTTCAAGCAGCTAAATCGGGACAAGACGCAAAGGCAAGAAGGTTGCAACGTCTATTGGTGAAGTCATATTATGCCCGGCTCCTAGCAGTACGGCGAGTAACCCAAGATAATCAAGGCAAGAAAACGGCTGGAGTCGATGGAGTAAGAGCAATCTCTCCAAGGCAAAGGTTTGAACTGGTTGAGAGCATTAAGGGAAATCTCAAAGCCAAACCACTGCGACGGGTGTGGATTCCAAAACCTGGAAGGGATGAAAAAAGCGGGAATGGGAATACCCACTATCCAAGATAGAGCAAGGCAAGCCTTGGTCAAGTCGGCACTTGAGCCCGAATGGGAATCAAGATTTGAGGGCACAAGCTATGGGTTTAGACCTGGCAGGTCGGCTCAAGATGCAATAGCACGAATTTACTCAAGTATTAACAAAGGTGAATACTTCGTGTTAGATGCGGGTGCGAGACGTTCGGGTATGAAATAGGGCTGAAATGCCCGAAATATAGCATTAGTCAAGGTGGTTAGGACGCAGCT
>NZ_JBIMLI010000229.1:0-4426 GCF_051859755.1 Limnospira sp. | reverse complement strand
GGAACTATAGACCGTGAGGAGGCAATTTGGCTGCGGTTTTATGATACGGAAGGTAATTTGGTGTTGTTACCGGAAGAGGCCGAACGCCAAAAAGCCGAACAAGCTCAACAGCTTGCTGAGGCCGAACGCCAAAAAGCCGAACAAGCTCAACAGCTTGCTGAGGCCGAACGCCAAAAGGCTGAGGCCGAACGCCAGAGGGCAGAACGTCTGGCGGAAAGGTTGCGCGCGCTGGGTTTAGATCCAGAGGAACTATAAAAGAAGCGATCGCACAACATCTACTTTAAATATTTATAGACATAGTTCCCCCTTGAGCAGCAACCATGCCAGGAATTACTGAGGTCAGGAAATGTTATAACAAGTAGAGCGTTAGCATTAATGGCTCAACTATGCCCCCAAGTAAACCACAGGATTGGATTAACCTCGCTAATGAACGCGCTGCCGATGCGGACGAGATTAGCAAGACTCGAAAGACTTCAGTCGCTTCTGTTTATTTAGCGGGATACGCCATTGAATGCAGTTTAAAAGCACTTTTACAGGAGCGAGGGACAGGTTTTCCAAAACATGGTCAACAGGGGCATAATTTGCGAGAATTATGGGAATCTGCCAACTTTCGCCTCTCTGATCTTTCTGATCCTACCGGAGCAAAAACGTTTTATCTGGAAAAATGGAACACCTCACTACGATATGAAGTCACTTGTGATAGTCTTCTGAGCCATCAAGAATTAGTAGAGAAAGCTAAACAGTTAACAGGTTGGATACAAACTCAAATGCGTCGTACTCGACCTAGGAGGCCTAGATGAATTATTCAGAAATTAAAGATAAAATTGAACAAAATATGTCGGCGGCTCATGTAAAGATTGAGGATTTACGCATTCAACAGGATCAATATATGGGGTGGCGTATTGTAGTTATTTCTTCAGATTTTGCCGGAAAAGCTCAATCAGAACGACAAAAAATAGTCCTAGATGGACTAGAATCCCTCACCATTCAATGGTTAGATTTACTCACCCCTCAAGAACAAAAATGGGCAGGTTCTCTTCCCCTCGATGCCCCCCTAGACTTGCCTCTATGGCCAGAAGCATTAGCACGCCGCAGTCATCCTGAAACTGTCATGTTTGCCTCAGATTTAGAAGACGATTTAGAACGTCCCATTATTGCCACATTTTACTCTCTCAGAGGGGGAGTCGGTCGTTCCACCGCCCTAGCTTATACAGCACGAATTCTAGCTAATCATGGACGAACCGTCTTGTGTGTTGATATGGATTTAGAAGCCCCTGGATTAGCAGCTTTGTTCGGCAAGGAAAATGAAATTCAGCCAGAACAAGGTTTAATTTTCTCACTGCTTAGTTTAGACCAAGGCGAACATCCTGATCTACAGAATCAGATTATTCGTATTTCGGAAACAGAGGAACTTTATTGCCTGCCCGCAGGTTTACCCAATGCCAATTATGCCAGATTATTAAATTTTATTGATCCAGAGGCTTGGTATCGAGAAGACCGGAATCCTCTGCGGGACTTAATTAAGATTTTAAGCACAGAACTTTCTTTTAAACCCGATGTTATTTTATTAGATGCCAGAACCGGAATAACTCCCCTCAATGGTCCGTTGCTCTTTGACTTAGCCGATTTAGCAATTATTGTTTTCTTTCCTCACCCTCAAACTCAAATCGGAACGGGGGCGCTAGTTCAAGCTTTACTCGCTTCCCGTAACCGTAGAACTGACCCTAAACTCACGCCTGACCCTAGATTTATTGTTTCTCCGGTCCCTGCCAGTCAAGCTCCAGAAGTGATTGAACGGTATCATCATCGTTCCCTTGATTGGATTAACAATTGGTTAAAAAGCCTCAGTGATCAAAGATTAGGTCTTGAGCCAATTATGGAATCAGAAATAACTCATTTTATTCCCTATCGAGAAACCATTGCTACATCGGATAAAATTTTAGAAACTCCAGAATATTGGCGTGATTTTGAGCCAGTGGCAGAGTGGATAGAGGGCTTGCTTCCCATGGCTAGTGAGCAGCCGTTACCTGTAAATTTATCCCAAGATAAAGCCAAAATTTTGCAAGAGTTAGAATTCTCAGCCAGTAGTGCAGAATATCAAAGCAATTTGCTAGAAACCTTTGTGGAGACGGATTTAGTTGAACGTGCGATGCAGCCTAATATTCCGCTTGTTTTAGGGCGAAAAGGCACAGGGAAGACTGCAATTTTTCGTCGTCTGTTAGAAGATGATCAACAGCATTCAATTGTGATTCTTGCGCCAAATCCTCTCAAAAATAATCGTCTTTGGGTTTTTACGGCTGAATCTTCTAAAGTGATTGATCAGCAGTTGAAAAAGTATCAAAAAAGTTGGCGTGAATTTTGGCTTATTCAAATGTGCCTTGCCTGTTATTTGTCTTGGGAAGGGGAAAAACCTCAACCGAATGAAGATTTAGGTGATCTTCTATCCACTCCATTAAATACTGAACTTGACTTAAGTAACTGGATTGAAAGTTTCTTACAAAAACCAAAATGTGGTATCTTGATGAAAGATTGGCTGATGCGGTTTGATCGGGCTGCTTCAGACAGAACTTTTTTATTAATTGATGGGTTAGATACAGGTTTTGGCAGTGGGAAACCAGAGCAAGCACTCAGAACAAAATCTATTGCTGATTTGCTTTCCTTAATCAATGATTTAGAACATGATTTGACTCACTTTAAGTTTAAAGTCATGTTACGGGAAGATATTTGGCGCAGATTGCAGTTTGAGAATAAAAGCCATTTTTTCGGTCGTTCAGTCACGCTCCAATGGTCAGAATCTGTAGACTTCTTTAAGGTAATTGTCAAAACAGCTTTACAGGCAAATACGTTTAAAACTTTAGTACAATCCATTCAAGGACAACAGGGCCAAGGGCGTTTTTTATTCCACGGTGATGATTCAAATTTAACGGAGCAACAAGTCTGGAATATTTGGAATGTGCTAGTGGGTGAACGAATGCGGGGAGGAAAATCAGCCTTTACTCGGAATTGGGTTTGGAAACGGATTGCCGATGGCAGTAATAATCATAGTCCCCGTGCGCTGTTACAACTGTTTAAGCAAGGGCAAGAGTGGGAAATGCGAGAAAATGAAAAGAATTTATATGGGAAAACTGTGATTCGACCTAAAGCTTTAATTGCTTCCCTAGAAGAGGTGTCAAAACAGACGTTAGATGCTTTAATTAACGAAGAGTTTCCTGATTTAACCAACTTAGTTGACCAGTTAAGAAAAATCGGACGATCTCCTTTTAAAGCCAGTGAAGTCGAGAATCTTAAAGATGAATTAAATTTGGCAAGGGAAGTTGGTTTACTGTCAATTTATGAGGGGACAAATGATGAAGTTGAACGCTACAAAGTACCGGATTTATATTTATCAGGCATTGGGATGACGAGGAAAGGTCAAGCGTAATCAATGACCTATTTAATACCAGTTCTGGATTAACCAATTTTAGAATCTCAGTTAGAACGATTATCCCAATTAGAACAACAGGTGATTTCTGGTTTCCGAGACCATCAAGCGATCGCCCTTTCTGAACAACCCACTAATCCTGAATTATCCCCATCTGAATTATGGTCAGCCATCCAATCTTTAGTTAGACGGGGGTTGCTAGAAAAAATATCAGAGGGAGAGCGAGGAATGTTTCAACTGCATCCGATTTGGCAACAGTATCTTAAATTTAAGCTAAGTTAGAATAGTTGAAAGAGAAAAACTAGGAGAATCCCTAAAATGCGTTCACCTTTACCCCTCTTTACCGTTGAAGACTATATCATCGCTGAAGCCGAAAGCACCATTCGCCATGAGTATATGGGCGGTTATGTGTTTGCTATGGCGGGTGCTAGTGAAGAACACAATCTCATTGCCGTTAATCTTTGTACCTTATTACGTTCTCATCTGCGGGGGAGTTCCTGTCGGGTATTCATGTCTGATATGAAAGTCAAAGTTCAAGACGATATTTTTTATTACCCTGACTTACTCGTGACTTGTAACCCCGAAGATAATCACCGATACTTCAAAACACAACCTAACTTAATTATTGAAGTGCTGTCAGAAAGTACCGAAAGCACTGACCGACGAGAAAAATTAATGAACTACCAAACCTTAGAAACTTTGAAGGAATATGTTTTAGTCTCTCAAGATGTTATGCAAGTGGAAGTCTATCGTCAAGAAACTCCGGGGAGTTGGACAGTTGAAATCTTAGGAGAAGATAATCAGTTAACCTGGGAATCTGTGGGGCTAACTGTGACCGTGGCGCAAATTTATGAAGATGTATTGAATGTGGGTCAGTGAATTTAAGCACAAAAAAGCGCCCCCCGACTGGGAGGCGCTCTATTTAATCCAAGCTATCAATTAGCCGATTTGAGGTGCAACCAAAGCTACAGGCTCAGACTCAGCAGAAGCTAAATCTAAGGGGAA
>NZ_JBIMLI010000228.1:0-4491 GCF_051859755.1 Limnospira sp. | reverse complement strand
TGTTGGAGAAATCCTGCATCAGCAAGTCGTGTCGTAGAACAAAGAATCCCCGTGCGTTCACGCCGGGGAGTGTCAAGCAATTGAACAAGATATAGGGGGTAGGGATACTGGCGCTAAATCACCAAGAGGTTAGGGTGAGGCGGAAATCGGAAAGTTACTGATAATCTATCAGCAGTTGCTCATAGACATCACTGGCGATAATTTGATGAGTGGTGGTGGTGGGGTGTAGGATATCCCAGAATAAATACTGCTCTGGATTATCAGCAATGGTTCCTAATATAAATGATATACTACTGTCGGTAACGTTGGTTAATCCAAATTGTTCAGGATTGGCGATCGCATCCTCAAATAAACCACCCACATCAAATAAACTCACATTAGCACCAGGTAGGTTTTGATTTAATTGGTCTACAGCTTCCCGTAAACCTTGATTATGTTCTGCACTGAGGCGGTTCAGTTCCTCCGCATCAAAAGAATTAACTGGATCGACGGGATCTAGGGGGTTAAATCTCGCTACTGGTAATTCTCCTAATGGTGGTAAGTTTAACATCAGGAAATCCCGCGCCCCAAACTGATAGAGAGAAGTTACAGCTTCAGTTAAATTATTAACCGGAATAGTACCATCAGTCTGTCGTCCCGCTAAGTAATCATTAGCGCCAACCCAGAGGGTATATAAGGCATTAGGATTAGCTGTTTGACCCGATGCTAACAAAGGAGCAATAAAAGCCTGTAATTGATTTTCCAAACCCGGGAATAATCCCGGTTCTGTGGTATTTAAACCGCTAGTATTAGCCCCAAAAAAGGCAAAATTAATCCCCTCATTTGAGGGAGATTGTTCGCTAAAATTGACGGGATTTAAACTCAGTTTATCCCCCAAATAATCTACCCATAATAACCCATTAGAGGCGCGACCTTGAAAGTAGGGTAATCCTGCTAAAACTTGTCCTTCCGAGGCGATAAAAGCGTTTCCGGTATCGGATAAACTATCACCAAATATATAGATTTCCTCGAAGTGCAGAGCCTCGATAAAGTCATCAATGGTTAACGAATTAGCCGAGACATTATTGAGGGTGACTAAGGTTTCACCATTGAACTCAATTACAGTGGATGAATCCGATTGTTGAATGTCTAAATCTGAAAAGGTGGCTCCCCTAAACAAGCGCAATTTATCAATACCTGGTTTAAAGTCGGTAATTAGATCCTGATCCGCACTTGACTGGGATAGTATAAATTCATTAATTCCATCTCCACCAGTGAGGGTGTCTAAACCGCGATCGCCTGATAAAATGTTATTCCCAGAACCACCAATAATCAAATCATTACCCTGACCGCCATAGATGGTATCATTACCCGAATGACCGATGAGAGTATCATTACCCTGGTTTCCTAACAAAATGCGCCCTTCTGGGTCATCATTGATGATATAATCATCACCCTCCAAAAGAGCGATCGCCTCCGTCAGGGGAGAAGCGCTAAAACGAGTAAGCTGTTCCGGTGGTAACTCCGAGATAATGATCACATCGTCACCAAAAGTACCGAGACCCAGATCTAAGCGATTTTAGGTGATTATATCACAAATCATATTCCGTTCTTCTGATGTCAAATCTTACACAGTATAGCAGGATATTTTACCCTGGGGTTAATTTACGGGGTTTTTAAATATTCTTGATTTGCTAAATAATTTTCGATATTGATGATAATTTGTCGTAGATAAATTATCACTCTATTCTTAATGATAAAAAGTTCTCTAGCCGTGGTATCTCTGCCTATATCATTAAAGGATTTTAAACCATGTGCTAAATCATTTCTATGATTCTTTATAGACAATAAATCCTCACCATTTTGGGTTCTTCGAGGGGATACTTTACTAGAAAAACCATAAGTTTGGGCTACATCTTTGATTTTTTTAGCGTCTATATTTCCCGAAAAAACATCATCATTATTCCAAGTTTCAATGATAATATCCAGAGAGATTTTATCAATTTTATCTATAATTTTTTCAGGCGATCGCTTTTGGATATTCTTTAATATCACTATCTTCATCTCTCGTCTCAAAACATCAAAATTCACTTGATGAGTATCGAGGTAATCAAATATATATTCAATGGCTCTCCTCATAGTTCCCTCCACCAAATTATATAGCAATAAAAAACCATTGGCTTTGAGAGTTTTTTCGATATCAGTATTAAAATAAATTTGTTCATATTTATGAATCATTGTGCTGGCATTGATATCACCAATACAAAGTTTATAATTGTCTATCATCGTGGTTTTTTGCTCCAGTCGTTTAAGAAACATAAAGTATTGACTAACTTCTACAGACTGTTTATTAAAATATGCCCATAATGTACTATCCATAGATTAACCCAAAACCTGGTCACGAACATACTCAATTCGACGGCTAACTTTATTACCAGAACTACTAGCATCACTTTTAGTATACTCATTAAAATCTTGTGATTTCAAGAAGTCTGTAGACTTGGGAACTAAATCTTTTTGCTCACGCAAAGCCAAAGCCACACCTACACATATAGACTCAAATTTGATGCGAGTTATAGGTCTAATTTTATGTTTACCTGTTCGCAAACTCTCAGGAAAGTATGTTTCTATTACCGATAGCATTGACATAAATTCATAGCGCATACGCTCTAATTCTGCTGTGGGATTTTGATGTTGCTTTAATTGTTCATTTTTCTCCTTTAAGTAGTCGTCTAAAAAATCATGAATCTTTCCCGAAAAAGATTTATATTTTTCTAAAAAAGCAAAGAATCTCAAAACATACTCTTGAGGATCACGTTTCTTGATAGATGCTTCCGAAAAAGCACATAAGCTGATAAATTTTGGCTCCTTTGATAACTCTTCTATCAAGTTTAAAAATAATCCTGGCTGACTCCCTCTTCGTTTTTCCATTTGGTTAAGTTCAATGCTTCCTGAGTTAATCCGTTCAAACAAATCTCGGCGGACTTCTTCATCAGCATCTTCAGTTAATTTAATTAATCGAATAGTATTTCTAAGAAATCGTCGCTGACGAGATGGAGACAAATATCGAAAATGAAACCCGTTTAATGCGGTTAACTTTTGGAGTTCACAAAGTTTAAGTTGATTATGGATAAATCTAGCTAAGGTTCGTATTCTCTGGGTTCCATCTATAATTTCTAACCGTGAGTAATCTTGATCATCTTCTTCTTTGGAAACATCAGCGACGAAAATATAGGGAATTGGAAGACCCAGAAAAATCGATTCAATAAATTTGGACTGATGCTGCTCATCCCAAGCCATTTCTCTTTGGTAGTCAGGTATAAATATTTCGTTGGTGTCCTCATCAATTCCAGTTAAATATTTATCCACTAATACCTCAATGGGATATTCAAGGGTATTGTAGTCAATCCGCTTTTGGTTTTCCCTAATCTGATTTTCGGCTGACTCGACTTTGGCGGTATTAATAACTTCTGTATTCGACATATTGACAATTAAAATAGGTGTATCATCATGGTAGAGATAATCAATGATTAGCAACCAATGCCAGATTTTGGCACTGCGGGGTTAAACTGCCACTATGTTTATCAGTAATTTAGGACTGCCTGGAAATTTACCACATACTTTTTAAATTGTCAATGGATGTAGACTATATAGCTCGCCCGGCTATGCCTGGAAATATCTGGCTATATCAGATATTATTTAAGTGATAAATATCCCCATGGCTTGAGTGTTTTTTATAAGTCATGTAGGATAGCGATAAGTAAACCAACAGGTCAGAATTAAATATGTCGTTACACTCATATACAGTCAAATCAGAAAACCCGGAAAATCCCGAAGGTTTAATCATATTCCTGCATGGTTGGGGTGCGAATTGTGAGGATCTGACCTTTTTGGCTCCCATGTTGAGATTACCCAATTATTGGTTTGAGTTCCCAGAAGCTCCCTTTCCTCACCCACAAGTTCCGGGGGGTCGCGCTTGGTACGCCTTAGAAACTCAGGAATATGAGGGAATTGAGGAAAGCCGGGAAAAACTAATTGATTGGTTAAACGCGATCGCCCAAACTACTGGAATACCACCACAGCGCACGATTTTAGGCGGTTTTTCCCAGGGGGGAGCCATGACTTTTGATGTCGGACGGACAATGGGTTTGGCTGGTCTGATTGTACTCAGTGGCTACTTACACTTTAAACCAGAACCCCAACAGACCCCCCTACCGCCGATTTTAATGGCTCACGGTAAACAAGATATGGTCGTCCCCCTCGGAGCGGCTCACCAGGCGCGGGACAGTTTCCAGAAATTAGGGGCAACGGTGGAATATCATGAGTACAACATGGGTCACGAGATTTGTCCCGATATTTTGGGGTTAATACAAAGTTTTGTGATCAAAACCCTGCCTAACAACCATTAACCCTTTAATATAAAAGAGAGCATGATTTAATCTCAAATTAGGTTAACATTTTACGGCAATACGGTATAATACTAAGTATGGTGCGAGACCTTCGGGTATGAAA
>NZ_JBIMLI010000227.1:2187-4508 GCF_051859755.1 Limnospira sp. | reverse complement strand
CAATAATTAAGATTTGTTGCTAAGGGATATGCACCAATTGTCCCGTGTGCTAAGACTGAATGGAGTGCATTTTGAGTGTGACGGTACGACTATCGGGTTAAGTAAATTCCCGCTATCGCCGTCAGGATAAGGCAATAGAAAAAACGAGCATGGAGGGATTTGAACCCCCGACCCTCAGAACCGGAATCTGATGCTCTATCCACTGAGCTACATGCCCTAAGACCAAATTCACTATAACATATATTCGGCAAATATTGATCAACCCAACGACAATTTCATCTCTTAGCAATCAATCCCCTATAGCAGGGAGGGGGTCGGTTCGCCAAATACCAGGAACCTCAACGCTAAAATTTCCTGGGTCATGGGCCTATATTTCTACCATAGGTGGCGCTTTGGGTGAAAATTAAGATCACAATGACAAAAAGGTTAGCTAAAAATATGGACTCAATTGAAATTAAAGGTATCCGCAGTTATGGTTATACGGGATATCTCCAGGAGGAAAGGGTATTAGGTCAGTGGTTTGAAGTTAATGTGCGCTTGTGGTTTGACTTGCGCGTTGCCGGACATAGTGATACGATCGCAGATACGGTGGATTATCGGGGAACCATTGCTACAGTTGAGCATATTGTCAAAACGGCTAAATTTGCTCTGGTGGAAAGACTAGCAGAGGCGATCGCTCAAGCTATCCTGGAACAGTCCCAGGTTGAGCGGGTTCAGATCCAGTTAATTAAACTCGCTCCCCCCATTCCTGACTTTAGCGGACAAATTCAAGTTGAAATCACTAGACCTTAACATTCACCACCGCAATTAGCAGTCGGTTAACTCCATTTTCAGGTTATACCTTTCCCTAGGTGTCAGATCACAACAGGCTGTGATTTGTGACACATACGTTCAAGACCATAGTCACAAAACTAAAAAGCTACCTTTACAAAAGCCATACATTTATAAATCTTTGGTAAAAAAGGTGTTTTACATTAGACACACCAGGGAAATGATGCTACAACATTAATAGTACGAAAGTACGAAGTCCAGCCAAGTTGTTATCTAAGTTAGTCAAATTATCACACCAGAGGTAAAAATTATGAACACTAAACTAAGTCTATCAGTATTTTTAGGTGTACTAGCCGGTGGTCTAGGATTCGCAGGTTCTGCTCAAGCATTTTACTTCGAGACCCACTTATTAAACCAGGATTCCTACGATCCGGGTGGGGATGTCTTGCTGGATTATGTTAAGGTTGATGGCAATATTTTCAGTGATTTTGCCCTTGTCAACCGCGCTAATATCATTCATAACGACGAGTATACAGGTGGTAACACAGGTGCTGCTAGTTCTGATATGGGACCACTAGCAACCGTAGGAACATCTGCGGAAGACCCTACCAATGAAGACATTGTGACATCTTTGGGAAATAATAACCTGAACAGCATTATCGATGGAGAGGACACCGGAAGTTTCGCGATCGATCTTTGGTTTGATCGTCGGGTTGATAACCTGTTTTTGTGGGAACGTGGCATGAACAGTGCCCTAACAATTCAAGCGATCGACCAACAAGGCAACAATTTGAATAATACCTTTACTATTGCACGCGACGGCTGGGATGATGCCGGGTTTAGAATTAATACACTAGAAATCGCCAATACCAGAAATCATGTTCAACAAGTCGGTTCTCGGGGAGTGTCCTTGGCTGATTTAGGACTTGACCCCTCAGAAAGGTCTATTGGTGGTATTCGTGTAAGTGCTGCATGGTCTGAGTCCGATGGTCCTGGCGATCTTGACCTGCGAAAATGGTATAATGGACCAGACTGGAAAGTGGTTGGTGCTGCTGTACCAGAACCAGGTATGATTTTCGGTCTAGGCGCTATTGGTGCTGGTTTGGTTGCTTCCAACCTTCGCAAGAAAGGAAATAAAGCGTAGAATTGCAGCAACGGTTAGCTTCAGATTTGATGCTGCATAGACTCTAAAGGAAGGCGGGTTGATCAACTTGATCAACCCGCCCTATATTTTTTAACCAGAAAAAAGGTTGTTTGGTGACTAACGGACTAATTCCTTAACCTTGGTCATAATACCGTTGGGGTCAATACCCTGATGAGGGAACTGTTCCCAGAGACCGCCACAACCTTCCTTGTGAGTAGCAAGATAGGCGTATTTAGGAGTATAGCCACCTTCTAGCAACCAGGAACCAAAACGGCTACCGAGTCCAGTGCGACGGTTAAAGGCTTCGACGACCATGACAAAGGGAGCCTTTCCGATTTTGGCTAACATATCTTCATCAACGACATTGAGGGTAGATTTATTAATTAACCCGACATCAATACCTTCT
>NZ_JBIMLI010000227.1:0-2089 GCF_051859755.1 Limnospira sp. | reverse complement strand
GTTTCCGATTTTGGCTAACATATCTTCATCAACGACATTGAGGGTAGATTTATTAATTAACCCGACATCAATACCTTCTTGTTTGAGGCGATCGACAGCATCTAAGGAACGGTACAAACTATCGCCAAAGCTGACAATATAACCAGCAGTACCCTCGCGAATGACCTCATCTTTACCAGGGATGAACTTGTAGCCGTGGCCAAAGAAATGATTTCCGTCACTGTTGAGAATATAGGGAACTTTGGAACGGGTAGAGAAGATAAACCGGAGTCCGGGGTCAAAAAATACGGCTTCGACACAGGCTTTCATCTGGTTAGCGTCGGCGGGGAAATACAAACGAGTTTCGTAACCGTCATCTAAGCCATTGTCGGCGAACATATTATTAATTCCGAAATGGCAGGTATTATCAGCCATGTCGTCAATGCCGCTATGGGAGAAGTGACAGAGGACGTTGGAGTAATTCAGGCGCGCCATAGTGATTTCGGAAATGCACATTTCTAAGAAGGCGCTAAAGGTGCCGAAAATCCCCTGTTTGCCTTTTTCCATACCAAACCCGGCGGCGGCGGAGAAGTTACCGCGCTCCATAATACCGCCTTTGATAAAGATTTCTGGGTAGGCGGTGCGGATTTTTTGTAGACCACAGGAGCCTTCTAAATCGCTATCGACACAAAGGACTTTTTCTTTACGATCGCTATCTGTCATGGTAGCGAGAACGGAAACGACGGCATCCCCAAAGACGTTACGGTTGGAACCGAGATCGTCACTAGAACCGATGAAGGTGTAGTTTTGTTTAGGTGCTTGGATACCTTGGAGATATTTAACCGCTTCGGTGCGACCTTTGGCTTCCAAATAAGCGATCGCCCCCTTGACTGAAATGACATCATGACCGTGGGGGGAACCTTCGAGACCTTCAATTCCGACACACATTTTCCGACGGTTAATCACGGCGACGGGACCATCTGTATTAATAGCTTGGCAGATCAGACCATAGAGGCTATCAATATCTTCTCCATCTCCCTCTAGGACTTTCAGACCGTGACCGATAAGGGTTTGGGCGACTGTGTAGCCAGGAATATAATCAGAAGGGTGTCCGGCGATGGTGACATCGTTATCATCAATAATCAGTTTAACGTTAAGCTGTTGGGAGACAGCCAGACGAGCGGCTTCAGCATCATTTCCTTCCTGTTGAGAACCATCGGAACCCAGACAGAAAAGGGTTTTATTGGGGTTAGCCATGGCTACGCCGTTGACGTAAGGCCACATATGACCGAGACGACCGGAGCTAAATTTTACGCCGGGGGTGAGTCCTAATTCGGGGTGTCCGGGTAGTTTGGAATGTGCGGCGCGATAGCTCAGGAGCTGTTCGGCGGGCATAGAGCCTTCGAGTACGGACATTAAATATTGGGTAGCCACCCGGTGTCCGGCTTCGTCAAAGAAGATAGGGACGAATTTATCGGGGGAACCGCGAAATAAGGCATCAAGGATCATTACTTCTGGGGCGGTGTCGTAGGGTCCCCCTGTGTGTCCGCCAACTCCGCGCGCTGCGCCAGTGGCGGTGAAGAAAACGATCGCATCTCTGACCAGTTCAATATTAGCTTTCAGGGCCTTTCGTTGTTCGTCGGTTAGGGTGCTATTGGCTGGGTCAAGTTTCAGGTATTGGTAGGCTCCCAAGTCAATGGGGAAGACGGCTTGAGCAACAGTCATGAGTATTCCAGTTTAGATATGTCAACTTCATGGGCGATCGTGGTTGCTAAGGACTGCGATCGCCTTGATTTGATTGTTTCACATTTCGGCCCCACTTCAGCACTTACTCTCCACATTTCCCAAAAAAGTCCCAAATTATCCCGCCTATGTTTGACGGGGTGTCTGTTATCAAGAAACTGGGTCTAAAACCCCGTCCTTCTAGGACGGCTTTAATTGTAAATTTTTGTGGCAATATCGAATATTTTGTGCTGATGGCGTTAGTATAAGATAGGAAGTAAACCCATGCTAGTTTTTGAGTTCAAAACCTACCTGGAACAGTCCCAGGTTGAGCGGGTTCAGATCCAGTTAATTAAACTCGCTCCCCCCATTCCTGACTTTAGCGGAC
>NZ_JBIMLI010000226.1:0-4545 GCF_051859755.1 Limnospira sp. | reverse complement strand
ACCGCTCGAAGGAACCCTTTCTAGCCTAGACTAGCACCATATCTTTTATTCCCTGTCAACCTGCGGAATGTAGGTTAGAGATGTGGCTCCTGAAAAGCTTGTGTTTATTGATGAAAGTGGGTTATGGGTAGGGATGAGCAGACCGTTAGCCAGAGCGACGAAAGGGAAAAAAGTCTATGAACTGCGGAAATCCTATCGAGGTCAAAAAATGACAATAATTGGTGCAATTAAGCTCTCCGGAGTGGTAGCGACTCAAACATTAGAAGGGTCCATGAAAAAAGAGGATTTTCTCCAATTCATCAAGTTAGATTTATTGCCAAAATTAAAAAAAGGAGATGTAGTGGTAATGGATAACTGAAATTCTCATCATCGAGAAGAAGTCAAAGAAATGATAGAGTCAGTAGGAGCCAGGGTAGAATATCTGCCGGTGTATTCCCCTGAGTTTAACCCGATAGAGATGATGTGGTCACAGCTCAAAAGTTTAGTGTGCAAGTTCAGGACGGAGACCATGGAATTATTAGTGAGATTGGTAGAAGTGGCGGTAAGCCTTGTGGATTTACAGTGTTTGAATAACTGGTTTACCAAGTGTTGTTACTGTGCTTAATGATTGAGATAAAGGCTGTACTGCGACGATTAAGAGTATTATGACGAGAGCGAGTTTAAAGACTACGTGGTTGTATACAGCTCCAAAAGTCGAAGTACGAAAGCAGGGGGTAGTAACTCTGTTCCTACGAAAAAGGGTGTCCATATCAGAAGCCGTGTGCTGGGAAACTCGCAAGCACGGTTTTGAAGTGGAGTTCGGGAAGGTGACTTCCTGTTCGACCATAACTCAGGGAGTTGTCAATCATTGGGGGGGATACAGACCACCGACCAATTGAGCAGGTCTCTAACGTAATACATCGAGGAAGGCGAAAACCGCCGGAGGATGCAGACCATTACTAAGAATAGCCGCGCCGATCGCCCTTTCTAAGGGTACTGGAAGCGATCGCACTTTCACCGACTTAGGAATAGGTAGCGCCGCCAACCGGGGCAGAATTGCGGCCCCTAAACCTTGAGCCACCATACTAACAATAGTAGAATCTTCCTTAATCTCATAGGCAATTTTTAGGGTCTGTCCCCACCTAGCCCAATGTTCTCGCACCGCCGAAGTACACTCAGCATAATTGTACAATATAAAAGCATGAGCTGACAACTCTTCCCAGGTTAAATTTTGGGGAATTGGTTGCTTAGAATTGGGCAATAATACTACATACTCATCCCGGGCAATTTCCCAAGTATCAAACTCTTCAGATCGCGGTAAAGGAACTAAACCAATATCCACCTGACCCGTCCGCAAAGCCTGTTCCACCCCCACAGGATCAGTCTCGGTAATTTTCACCTCTACATTAGGAAAACGACTGCGAAACTCAGCCACTTTCGGCGGCAAAATATGGGTAGCCGCACTGCGAAAAGAAGCCACCCGCACCTTAGACCCCTGTAACCCCTTTTCCAAATTCACCTCGTGGTCGATAGTCTCCCGCAGTTCCAGGATTTTCTGGGCGTGACCTAGGACTTTTTCACCAATGGGGGTTAAATGCGCTCCAAAGCGCCCCCTACACAATAGGGGAATCCCTAACTCATTTTCTAAAGATGCGATCGCCCTACTCACCGAGGATTGGGAAATATTCAAATCCAGCGCAGCCTCAGAAAAGCTACCCTTGGCGACCACAGCCATTAACACCCGCACATGAAACAAATTCATAACAATTGACCGAACCGGAGACCATCGTCATTAACAATCATCCATCCAGTTTACGCATGGAAATTATGCTTAATGAGTTTTGCATGATACCGAATCAGATCATTAAGCTATGGGAGAACTGAAAAATTTAATCGCTACTCTAATCATTTATGTTCGAGTTACTGCCCTTCCATAAGTTCCGTGATACCCCTAGCGTGCGTTTTTTCGATATCACCATCCCCAACTCTAATGCTAGGGATCTGGTTTTTCACGAAGGACCAGCTACCAGTCCCAACAACACGGAGGATGGCCACTGGCAGTTCTATCTACACCCCAACCAAGAAGATAACCTACTGGCTGTTTCCGGGGGTCGTACTTTCTATCTAGTTAATTTCGCTTGGGAATGTCCCTATCATATTGTCCGACTAGACGCTAATCGACACATTTTGCGGATTCCCCCAGGAACCTTCCATCGGTCAGTATCCGACCCCGAAGGTTCCCTAGTCTTGAATCAAGCTATCCGTACCCACAGGGCTACTGTAGAAAGCGAGTTCCGAGTATATAATAGCGCCGAAATTTCCCGCCTGTATAGAGTGACTTCTGATAAGGCTCGCCCCCCTATCTTACACGGCTTTGAACGCCTGCGCGTCGCTTGATGGATTATCCATCATCTGGGGGAGAGTTCCCAACCATCCGGGACTCTCCCAGATTATGTTAACTTTTGTAACAAAAAGTTAAAAAATGTTACAAAAAATTTTTTTTGTGGGCGGGTAGGTTGATTTTTGGGTAAGTTTCTGCTATAATTTTAGATAATTGGAATAGTGACAATTTAAAAAAAAGTAGCTATGAAAAAATTATATATTTTCCTGACAGAATATCACAATTGAGCAGTGTTTGTCAACCCCCCAAAATATCCGGGGAGAGGGAGGCGTGATAGAATTAGTTATTGATTATTGATGATGGATTACTTCGAGTTAGAATGTGGTTTCATATTAATTCAGCCACCCCAAAGTGAGTAGAGATATATTTGCGATCGAAGCCCTAGGGCAAATTCCTAAAATTCTCACCTTGCTAGATCGGAACCCCCACAGTCCGACCTATGGGTGTTTTGACCGAAACTTCTGGCATTATAAAATTATCGACTTCCCCAGTGGCATGGCCCAGGAGTTTGTCTGGCCCCTGGCTTTAGCCCACGAAGTCAATGTTCCCGATAATTCCTATTACCAACACCCCGCTATCAAGGAATGGGTACAAGCGGGGATAGCTTTTGCAGCCCGCAGCGCCCATGCAGACGGTTCTAGTGATGACTATTTCCCCTATGAAAGGGCGGCGGGGGCTTCGGCGTTTTCTTTGCTGGCTTGTGTGGAAAGTTATCGACTATTGGGGTTAGTTGATTATGAGGCGCTGAGGTTTTTTGAACGACGGGCGAACTGGTTGGCTAACCACTACGAAAGTGGTCAACTGGCGAACCATGAGGCGTTAATTATTCTAGCTTTGGAAAGGTTGGGAAACCTGCTGCAAACTTCTAAATGGCGGCGGATACAAGGGACGAGACTCGATCGCCTTTTAAGTTGGCAAACTGAAGAGGGATGGTTTCGGGAGTATGAGGGTTGCGACCCCGGATATCATACTCTCACCCTTTCCTGTTTGGCAGAATTGGACTGCCTTAAACCTGATGACCGGGTGAAAAATGCGATCGCCAAAGGTGTAGAATTAGCGTCCCATTTCATCCACCCTGATGGCACTTATGGCGGGGAATATGGCTGCCGCAACACTTATAATTTCTTTCCCCATGGTTTTGAGTTAGCGGGGAAGTGGCTACCAGAAGCCCTGCGGATTAATGACCAGTTTTTACAGGGTATAAAAAATGGCTTGGGTCCTTGCTATGCTGATGATCATATTATTGGGCATCATGCCTGGAATTATCTGCTGGCTTGGCAAGATTTCGTGAGCGATCGACCTCAGCCTCTGCCCCGGGACGTGGCTAGTCTTTGGTTAAAAGACGCCCAAATTTTAATCAAACGTCGTCCCGGGGTTGAGTTATATATGGGCTTAAATAAAGGCGGAGTTTTCAAGATATTTAGGAACAATAAATTAGTAATTTCTGACACTCAAATATCCCTGCAAATTAGCAAGGGGAAAAATTTAAAAAATGCCGTCAGTCACCTAATCGAACCTTACCAGGTCAAAGTAGAACAGGACGAAATCACTATCGAAGGGCAGTTAGGATGGGCGAAACAAACCCAAATGTCACCCTTAAAATTAATCCTGTTACGGGTAGTCATGTTAACTTTTGGGCGGTTTTTTCCCAACTTAATTCGGAAAATGCTGCAAAAAATGTTAATAACAGGCAAGCAGGATGCACCGTTTCACTTTCGGCGAAAATTACTCTGGCAAGATAATCAATGGCTGGTGACAGATGAAATTACCGCCTCTTCTTGGCAGGGTGTAATTAGTGCAGGAATTGGGGCTTCCCAAACCTCTATTTATGTGGTCATGAGTCGCACATTTCAACCGGGACAACTACAACCCTGGTTAGATTTAACTGAGGAAATTAAGAAACTTACACCGGGTC
Source organism: Limnospira sp. (assembly GCF_051859755.1). NCBI lineage: Bacteria > Bacillati > Cyanobacteriota > Cyanophyceae > Oscillatoriales > Sirenicapillariaceae > Limnospira > Limnospira sp. Next base: position 250 of record NZ_JBIMLI010000226.1, on the reverse strand, counting down.
AAACACTGAGGGTAGAACGCACTTTTTAGGGGGCTTTCTGTTATCAATTAATTATCGGGTGCGAAACGTTCAGGCATAAAATAGGATTGTGATACCCTAAATAACCGCCTGGTGGGGGTTTCAGCCCCTGGGGTGAATACAAGAAGCTCGCTTCTGACCACCCCATAACTGTTTATATAGCACAAGACAGAACACTTAGGACGTATAATGGAGAGGACGAGATGACTAAGAAGACCAAAAATGCCAGCCC
>NZ_JBIMLI010000225.1:0-4559 GCF_051859755.1 Limnospira sp. | reverse complement strand
CGTAACTGTAGGGGGCTGGCATTTTGGGTCTTCTGTAGATATCCTTGCCATTATACGTCCTAACTTCTCTGTCTTGTGCTATAATTATCAGCAAAATCCTTGGCAAATTGAGCAATCGGCTACAATGGCCATAAACTGATAAACAGTTGTATATGTCCATGCTTGGGAAAGGTCTCATCCTAATTTCAACTATCTGAAACCGATTGCCCCTGAATATGAGCAAAGATCCAACCTGTTGGTAAAGGTTTATGAAATCCGCATCTTCAAACAATTCGATGCCTCAAAATCCTGCTGTATCTGCTACCGTTGATGTCGATGTCATCGATGGAGACGGAAACATTTTCACATCTTCCCGTCGTCCGGCGGGCAACTCAGCAGGGGGTAAAGCCCCCCATGGTAATAACCCATCATCTTCTGGGTTAGCCCGCACCAGTGGGAATTTCTCTAATTTTTTAGCCCCCCTAAAAAAAGAAACCTTTGTTGAAGTTGTTAAAGATGTTGAAAATAAACTAAAAACCGTTAACGAAACCCTGTCGATGCTCGACAATCTCCTGGATGCCCAGGGATTCGAGGCAATTCTTAACGAAATGTTATCCTCGATTACCTTTAAAACAGGAGAACTTCTCAACGCCGATCGCACCACGATCTGGCTGATGGACGAAGAAAAGCACGAACTCTGGTCTATAGTTGCTAAAGGAGAAGACGGAGAACCCTTAGAATTAAGGATTCCGGCTAGTGCTGGCATTGCCGGGGAAGCAGCCACCCATAAGAAAATCGTTAATATTCCCTACGATTTCTATGATGATCCGCGCTCGGCGGCCGCCAAAAAATTTGATGAAAAAAATGGCTATCGTACCTACACTATGATCGCCATGCCTCTCCTGAATGAGAATGACGATTTAGTAGCGGTAGTACAACTATTAAACAAACTCAAACCCGATATTAATCCATCATCCCCCCTCCAGGAAAAAGTCGATACTATCGGCTTTACAGGGGAAGATGAACAGGTGTTCCATGAGTTCGCCCCGTCCATTCGGCTGATCCTGCAATCGTCTAAATCCTTCTATTCAGCCACCCAGAGACAGCGAGCGGCTTCCGCGCTGATGAATGCCGTTAATGCCCTCAGCAAAAGCAGTCTCGACCTCCAAGAAACCCTCACCAATGTGATGGATCAGGCTAAAGAGTTAATGAATGCCGATCGCAGCACTCTGTGGCTACTAGATGAAGACCGAGACGAACTGTGGACCAAAATTCCCATTAATGGCAATCTGACCGAAATCAGGATTCCCCGAAATGCAGGATTTGCGGGAACTGTTGCCGAAAGTGGTGAGCCTTTACTGATCCCCTTCGATGTATACACAGACCATCGCTCTGAACAATCGAAGAAAACCGACCAAAAAACCGGGTATCGTACCTGTAGCCTCTTGTGTATGCCCGTTTATAATGCTGACAAGCAACTAATCGGTGTTACCCAACTGATTAACAAGAAAAAACAGGGGGAGTACGCCCCTTACGACCCGGCTAGTTGGCCAGAGCCTCCTGAGCAATGGAAAGCCAGCTTTAATAAAAATGATCTCGAATTTATGCGGGCTTTTAATATCCAAGCTGGGATTGCTCTTCAGAATGCCAAACTCTTCCAAAAGGTCAAAGAACAAGAGCAAAGACAGAAAGACATTCTCCGCAGTCTGACTAATGGAGTGATTTCTTCCGACAAGGAGGGTCGGATCATTGCTACCAATGAATGTGCTATGGAATTACTGGGACTCACTGAATCCCAGGTAACTCAAGGCGTATCGGTACGAGAGTTAATCCACCTGAAAGATGGTGATTTCGCCCGGTGGTTCGATTTGGCTTTGAAACCTAAAGATGCTAAAGACCGCCAACAATATTATCCCGATCAAACCCTGTTATCAGGGGCTTCGGAAATTCCCCAAAGTATTAACCTGTCCATCAATTCCATGTCTGACATTAATGATCCTAAAAAAGTCAGCGGGGCTTTGGTGGTCATGGAGGATATTAGCGGGGAAAAAGAAGTTAAGAACTTGATCTATCGGTACATGACCCCTGCTGTGGCGGAATCTCTGTTAGCTAGTGGTGAGATTAAACTAGGGGGAACCCGTAAGGATGTTACGGTTTTATTTAGTGATATCCGTGACTACACCACCCTCACCGAAAAGTTGCAGGCTGAGGAAGTAGTTAGTATGCTTAACGAATATTTTGAGGAGATGGTCGATACAGTCTTGAATCATCAGGGAACCCTAGATAAGTATATTGGGGATGCTTTGATGGCTGTATTTGGTTCTCCTGCGCCTCTACCAAATCATCAGTGGATGGCAGTGCAGGCGGCGGTGGAAATGCGTTACCGTTTGATAGAGTTTAATGATCTGCGTGTGTCTAAAGGACTGATGCCTATTAAAATTGGTATGGGTTTGCATTCTGATGAGGTAATCAGTGGTAATATTGGCTCTAGCAAGCGGATGGAGTTGACATCTATTGGAGATGGCGTTAACTTGGCTTCTCGCTTGGAGGGTACCACCAAGCAATATGGAACTGATATTGTAATTAGTGAAAATACTTATCTCCCTAATGCCGATCGCCTGATTGTTCGCGAACTTGATTTGATTACGGTTAAGGGTAAAAGTCAGCCCGTTAGGATTTATGAGTTGGTTGGTATTCGGGAAGGAAAACAGGCTAGGCCCATTCCTGATGAACAACAACAAATTATCGACCACTACCATCGGGGTCGGGAATTTTACCTGAAACCCGCCATGGAAAAACTCACTGATACCGATATCGTTCCACTTTTGGCACAACTGGAAGATTTTTCTCAGTCCCAACTTAAACAACTCTCCTACAATGAACGTGAACTTATAACACAAATGTTGGAAGAGATGTCCCTTCTCCAGTTGGAGGAGATTCTTGGCTCAAATACTGTCCGACGATTATCTCTGGCCCAGTTACCAGCTACGCCACCGGAAGAAATGGCTGACCGGATGGAGGAAATTCTTAGTGGTTTAACTCCCCGCGAAACTAAAAAAATGCTGGTCGCTAAACTTCAGCAGTTTACTGCTAATGATGAAACTAAGCAGATGTTAGCTGATGAAGGGGCGCACCTGGCTGTTAGTGCTGTGCGTAAACTGATCGATCTGTGTCGCAAAAAATTTGCATCGAAGGCTAAGGAATCCTTTAGAAATGCTAAACACGAATTTTTGGCGGTTTTGGCGATCGATGCTCAAAATAAAGCAGCAAAACTTCATGTCGATCGGTGTATACTATATGAGACCACCAAGCCCCCCAGTGAAACCTGGGATGGTGTTTGGAAGCTCACAGAAAAATAGTGCAGGGGGCTGTTTTCCCTCACCGTTTCTCTGTTGGGGCTTTGGGTCTCACAACTAATCAGAAAATCCCTAAGCCTCATCAAGGCTTGGGGGTGTGTCAACGGAGAGGTTTGCGCCTCCCCATCTCGGAGATGGCGGGTTGGCTATTGATGGGTAGTGAGGAAATTGGTCGTCAACCCCGGATCTTAGATTTCAGCCTGAACCAAGTTTAGATTAGATAATGACTGAGTTAAACGGACCGTATTCTGACCGACAATGGATAGAACAGGTGAATGACCTGTTGATTGAAGTTGCTCGCGCCGCTTTAGCTGATATCCCTAAATTACCTGGTACTGTTTCGACTTCTGCACTACCTCTGGCGCAACAGGCGATCGCTATCAAAAATCAAGCGGGTCTCTACCAGTCTACTAATTGGCAATGGCAAGAAGCAGATCTTGAGTGGGTGGGCCAGGTGCGAGAGTTTCTGTTGGAATTGTCTCGCATTGCTTTATCAGATCGCCCATCACTTCCTGAAAATATTGCCCATCGTGCTTTGATGTTGGCGGAAACATCCCAAGATATTCAGGAAGCCTTGGAAAATAGCGAACCTATTGCCACTTCTCCTACAGATGAAACTGGGGAAGGTTCCGACAAGATCGATGTTAATGGTCGGTTTAACCAATTGCGAAATCAGCTCAAAACTGAGTGCAGTACTAGTGTTAATCCCCATGACCCTCTATGGCAGCAGATCTTAACATTGTTGGATGTGGCTCAAACTCAATATAATGATTTGCCAAAAAACTAGCTCCCTGACCCTTGGAGATGATGGATAAATTCTCCGGGAGAGGGTTGATTTTTCGATGTTTTTATGGTAAAATGTAGGTTGCGTATCTTAGTAAACCAAGTCTGACCTGTTTTTTTAGTGTGATCAGTTTATATGGAATCAGACGGTCAACCTGCCAGTTTATCAGGAAGTCCTACCTACGGATTTTCGGATCTGGTGGGTGCTGTTATTGCATTATTCACCCTCATTTTTCCGTTAATAGCGATCGCTCGCTACTCCCCGAGTCAGTTACAAACGCGACCATCGCCACAGCCTGGGCAGATTAGTACAACCCCATCAGTCAAACCGGCTCCCGAAGGGCTATGATTTGGGCATTAGGATATATAGCATTAGTCAAGGTGGTTAGGACGCAGCTTTGAGAACGGAATCCATGGCATCATGGAGAGAATCAAACTGCT
>NZ_JBIMLI010000224.1:0-4571 GCF_051859755.1 Limnospira sp. | reverse complement strand
GACTAAAGTCCCCCTGTCGCGTTTCCTCCCCGGTCTAAAGACACGGGGCTTCCACGCTCCCAAGAGGTTTACGTGATGAATTATGGGTTCACCCACTATCATCAGACGACCTTGGACGAGCAACTCCTGTACAACCACTTGCAAAAGTTGGTTGGGGTGTCATCCCCACAGGATATGCTTGCTTGTTTTCGTTGTCTGTTTTTGGGTGACCAGGAATATCAAGTCACGGAAGTTTGGGAAGCCTTGGAAAGAATTGTTGATTCCGAATCAGTCCGCGATCGCTTTCCGTTTATAATTAACCGCTGCTGCTATATTTTGGTTAACCAATGGCAGAAGCAGTCCCGTCTACAGTGGGCTATTCCAGAACTGATTGATCTACTTCTCATAGAACCGACTACTTTACCCTCTTCCTGGACCGCTCATCGTTTGCGTAGATTACTCTACAAATTTGTGCAAACTGACGAATATCGCGCACTACGTCGGCTCGCTAATGCTTTTAAAGATAGCACCAAACCCGAACCAGATTGTCAACCCAAGCTAGAAAATTTGATTGTTCGTTATCCCTATCTGTACGAACATTGTTTTTTGACCGATCATAGTGAAATTGATCAACGTCAGCAAATTCGGAAAATGCAGGAGGCGGCGGGACGTAAATTCGATCGCGACTTGTATCAATACATTACTTATCAACAAAAAACTACCATCCAGGAATTGGGCGTAAATCCTCCCCATAATCCTACCCTATTGAGCGATCGTAAACTTAGCCAAGCTATTGACCACTTTACCGGACAAGTAGATGGGGGATACACCTATAATGAGTCCTCTCAACTATTTCTGAAACAGAGTAGTAAGGCTAGTTCATATCATGCTTTTAAAGGGGAGCTATATGAGTATTTGACAAACTCTATGGATGGTAAATATGCTAACCGTTACTTTAAAAGGCGGCTGGAGCAAACCCTAAAAGACACCCTATCCCACAATGATTCTGTTATGGTCAACAGTAGTCTAGTTGCCGGAACCTGTAAAAGACTATTCGATTTTTTGGTAGTTGAAAGCGCCCAAAAACCTCAGCATTTTGTCTTAGTTGACCTCACCAATAACCTAGGCGTTACTAACGTCATGGGTTTAATGCTAAAAATTGTTTTGGTATGTCGGCAAACCAAACGAGAACTAGAAAAACGATTCGCTGTGTTATTTACGCATTATGGCAATTTTGAACGACCCCAAGTTGTTTGGCTGGTTGAGTCCCTGGAAAATCTAAATATTGCTTTTAGCACTCATTTCGGATCATCCGCTATGCGATCGCTCAAGATTTCCTAGACCAGAATGGGGAGGGAGAATCAATCATAATCAACCCTCCCCCCAACCAACAATATAGCCCTTTGATTAATTATTAATTAGCAGGGTTTGTTGTTCCTCATGTAAATCTTGGAATAGCGGGGTACTGAGGTAACGTTCGCCGTAACTCGGTTGAATCATCACAATTAACTTATCTCGATTTTCTGGTCTTTGAGCCACTTTAATCGCCGCACACAAAGCCGCACCCGAGGAAATCCCAGATAGTAACCCCTCTTCCCTCGCTAGACGGCGACTATAGCTAAAGGCTTCGTCATCACTAACTGTAATTACCTCATCAATTAGGGCTACTTTCAGCACCTCTGGGACAAATCCTGCACCAATACCCTGAATTTTGTGGGGTCCAGGTTCACCACCAGAAAGAACCGGACTGTTAGTGGGTTCAACTGCGATCGCTTTTAATTGTGGTTTCCGTTGTTTAAGCACATCCGCCGCCCCCGTGATTGTACCACCGGTTCCCACTCCCGCGATTAAAATATCAACCCGTCCATCCGTATCATGCCAAATTTCTTCAGCCGTAGTGCGGCGGTGAACCTCTGGATTAGCCAAATTGTTAAACTGCTGTAACATATAGGTATTGGGAACCGTATCGACCAGTTCATAAGCGCGCTGAATCGCTCCTTTCATCCCTTTAGAACCGGGGGTTAATTCTAATTTAGCTCCATAGGCGCGGAGCATAGAACGCCGTTCTAAACTCATGCTATCAGGCATCGTTAAAATTAACTCATAGCCTTTCGCCGCCGCTGTCATAGCCAACGCAATGCCAGTATTTCCTGATGTCGGTTCCACTAGGGTAGTCTTACCTGGAGCGATCAAGCCTTCGAGTTCCGCAACTTCGATCATATATGCTCCAATGCGATCTTTAACTGAGGCTGTCGGGTTCATCCCTTCGAGTTTAACCACAATTTGAGCTAAACAGCCTTCAGCTTGAGGAATTCGATTCAGTTGTACCAAAGGGGTACGACCAATCAATTCTGTGATGTTGTGAGCAATACGCATGGTGATCTCAATAACTACAGTTAACCTCAATTCTATAGTGATTTGGGCAGAGAAAAGTCAACCGTGAACCTGACCAGTGTGGACAGCAGAAATTGTCAAACTCTCAATATATATGCTAAAATAAGGGGCTTTTTGCTGATACTTCCCCATAATTGAATGCCCACATATCTGCGGCAATTTAATCATAATTAACCTAGTATATCCTCGATATATTATGTTATAATTATGGTTAAATCCACAGATGGTAGATACCATAAAAGTTAAATTTGAGGTCATTAAAGTTGCAAAAGTTTAACCGAGTTAGTCATCCACAAAGACAAAATCAGTTAGAAAAGTTAATTGAACGCTTGGGATTATCTACTCAACAGAAGATTGCATGGCAATTACTTGATTTGGCACTAACTCATCCCAGTGTTTCCACTCAGGATAATTATGAACAACTGGAATTTGTTGGTGATTCCGTGGTGCGTCTGGTGGCTTCAGAACTTTTGTTAGAAACCTATCCTAATGCACCCGTGGGAGAGTTTGCGGCGGTGCGATCTATTTTGGTGAGCGATCGCATTCTGGCGGAAATTTCTAATAGCTATGGTTTGGGAAGATATTTGCTCGTGGGAGGAAGTGCTACCCGCGATCGCCTGGGAGAAGAATCTCGTTTAGCAGATTGTTTTGAGGCTGTTTTGGCTGCACTTTATCTCAGTACCAATACCCTAGAGTTAATTCGTCCTTGGTTAGATCAGCACCTGCTAGAGCGAGCTACTGATATTTTTAATGATCCGGCTCGCCAAAATTATAAGGCTGCTCTCCAAGAATGGACTCAAAGTTGCTATAAAATTTTGCCCCAATATAAAGTTAATGAAACAGGTTATGCTGGTGATGAAGCGCGGTTTACCGCTTCCGTGTGGCTGAGGGGAGAACAATTAGGTACAGGAACAGGTAGAACTATTAAGGCTGCTGAACAGGCGGCGGCTCGTGTGGCTTTTTTATCAGTAGCCAAAAATGGAGGACAAACAGATAATGAATGACCCGATTAAAATAGCAGTTCTCGGTACAGGACGCTGGGGTGTCCACTTGCTCCGAAACTTTCAAAATCATTCTGGGTTTGAGTTAATAGCAGTAGCTGATAGTAATTCCGAACAGTTAAAAGCTGTGGGAGAACGATTTACACTCAACCCTGAACAAATGTTTGAGCATGGGTTGGCGGCTCTGGAAGTTCCGGGACTACAAGCTGTGGCGATCGCTACTCCCGCCTGCACTCATTATGACTTAATTTCAGTCGCGCTACAACGTGGCTATCATGTCTTAGCCGAAAAACCTTTAACCATAAACCCCGCTAAATCTTGGGAACTTTGGGAACTGGCTCAACAGCAAAATCGACAATTATTTGTCGATCATACCTATCTATTCCATCCAGTAGTTAACCAGGGTAAACAAGTCCTTGCTCAAGGTGTCTTAGGTCAACTACGCTACGGCTATGCTACCCGCACTCACCTAGAACCTGTCCGACAAGATGTTGATGCTCTTTGGGATTTAGCGATTCATGATATTGCTATCTTTAATACCTGGTTGGGTCAAAAACCTGTAGCCGTACAAGCCACCGGAACTGTCTGGCTACAAGGCGATCGTCTTTTGCAAACCGAGGATAATTCCCCAGCCTTTCCCGATAGTAAACCAGGTTTATCTGATTTAGTAGTAGCTACCCTCACTTACCCCGATAACTTTCGAGTTTTCCTACATCTATGCTGGTTAAATCCTGACAAACAGCGCCGTTTAGCAGTCGTCGGAAGCCAAGGAACATTGATTTTTGATGAATTATCCTCCGAGTCTCCTTTAACTCTACAACGCGGCTATTTAGAGCCTGTCAATGGTGGCTGGAAAGGAGCAGGTCAAAGTCGGGAAGTTTTACAGGTCGAACCTGGGGAACCTTTAAAACAAGTATGCGATCGCTTTTTTCAATGTGTTAAAGCCAATCAACCCTGTCCAATTTCTTCCGGTAAAATCGGAGCCGAATTAGTCGATATTCTGTGGGGTTTAAGTCAATCTCTACAAACAGGAGGACTCCCTCACCCCGTCCGTGATAATTCCTCAGAGACTTAAACAAACAAAAAGCGCCCCCCGACTGGGAGGCGCTCTATTTAATTCAAGCTATCAATTAGCCGATTTGAGGTGCAACCAAAGCTACAGGCTCAGACTCAGCAGAAGCTAAATCTAAGGGGAAG
>NZ_JBIMLI010000223.1:0-4716 GCF_051859755.1 Limnospira sp. | reverse complement strand
CCCAGGGACTGGAACAGTGCTTTGGGAATCTTTCTAAAAGCTTTGCGGGATACCGCCTCTGTTACCTTAACGGGTAACAGTGCTATCGTCGCATTGTCCGGAACCGGAAAAATGTCGCGTAAATCTATCAGAATAGACAAATGACAGATAATTCAACGCAAACCAGTAATAATGCTGTGGAGGCGGTAAGTAGCCTCAAGGATAAATTCCTTAAAATTATCAATAGTTGGCAACTGAAAGTAGGAATAGTTCTGTCCGTAGTAGTGGCGATCGGTTTCCTGTCATTTTTTTGGTCTCATATGGTAGCGGAGTTAGGGATGAAGGCTTGGTCCAAGAGTTCTGGAGCGACTCCGATTAGGTGTATGATCAGAGATACCAATGGCGATGAGTATGTCAGTTGTAGCGCCATCCTCAATGAGCAAATAGTACCCTTAGAATGCGGTTCAAGCATCTTTAACGTGGGGTGTCGGATCAACTATGGGGCGGCGGCTCCAGCAGTTCGCCAACCGAAACCTTAATCAATGTGGGTATATGGTAATTGGTAGGGGCGGGTTCACGCCCGGTATATCCTAGTAACAGATGAATGCACATAAACCCGCCATATACCTGTGATCATAAACCCGCCCTATCTCGGCGATATAAATCCGCCCAGGTTAATATAGTTAGACAGCAGGGGGAGAAGATTGTCAAAACACCGACTAATCTTTAATTCCCTGCTTTTAATTTTAAGGATAAATTAATGATTTTTGATTGTATTATTGTAGGTTCAGGTCCAGCGGGAGCCACAGCAGCCTATCATTTGGCGAAAAAAGGTCATTCGATTTTAGTTATTGATAAGGCGATTTTGCCACGATATAAACCCTGTGGGGGTGGAGTTTCTCCGATAGTTCAGGATTGGTTTGATTTCGATTTTTCTCCGGCAATTTCCCTGAAAACTGTTATGGTTTATTATACCTGGAATAAATCGGAACCCATAGAGGTGGAATTAAAAATAAATCCGATTTGGATGGTCAGGCGAGAGGTTTTTGATTACTTTATTCTCAAACAGGCTATCAGTAAAGGGGCTACAGTTAGAGATAATACGGAGGTTCTGGGGATAGAATTTCAAAGCGATCGCTGGTTAGTTAAAACCCCGGAAGATACCTACACTGGTCGTTATTTAATTGGTGCGGATGGTGCTAAAGGTCCTCTAGCCAAATGGTTAGGATTTACCAAACAAAAGAAACTGGTAGCGGGGGCGTTAGAATTAGAAATACCGACATCTAAACCTGTGGATATGAAGACATATTTTGAATTTGGTTTAGTCAATAGTGGTTATGGCTGGAATTTCCCTAAAGCTGACGGCTATTCTCTGGGGGCTGGAGCTTTTTCTAAACAACGCAAAGCACAAAATTTCAAACGAATATTAGAAGATTATGCGACATTTTTTAACCTGAATTTAGATAATGCTACTGAATGCGGACATCCAATTTCTCTGTGGGATGGTCAACAAAAATTACATACCCAAAATGCAGTTTTAGCAGGAGAAGCCGCCTGTGTGGTTGATCCATTTACGGCTGAGGGTATTCGTCCATCTATTTTTAGTGGTTTAAAAGCGGCTGAAGCCATTAATCAAGCGCTAGGGGGGGATATTAATGCTTTAGATAAGTACACAGAAGTTATGAATGAGGAATGGGGTAATCAGATGATGTTTGCTCAGAAATTAGCTCAAATATTTTACCGTTTTCCTCAATTAGGTTATCAAATAGCTGTCAAAAAACCTTCAGCCACAGCGACTATGAGCCGCATATTTGCGGGAGAGTTGAGTTATTCAGATGTAGCCAACAAAGGTATTAAACTGTTGCAAAAATCCCTATTTAACTTTAATTCCAAATAATCAATATTGTTAATTACATTTAGTAGCGCCAGCGACGGTGAAATACAGCTTGTTCACCAGTCGCTTAATACATTCCCCTCACCCTATATCTCTCTCCCAGAGAGGGAGAGGGACTTTGATTAGTAGGGTGCGCCAGCGACGGTGAAATACAGCTTGTTCACCAGTCGCTTAATACATTCCCCTCACCCTAAATCTGGATCCCAGAGAGGGAGAGGGACTTTGAGAGATGATCAGATCATTTCTGAACAGGCTGTAGTCATGATGACGGGATACTTCAAAACTGACACACCCCTGTAAATGACTCTTTAAAAATCAATGGTTTGGGGAGCGCGTGGGAAAGGAATTACATCACGAATATTAGCCATCCCTGTCATAAACTGAACTACCCGTTCAAAGCCTAAACCAAAACCCGCATGGGGAACAGTTCCATAGCGCCTCAAATCCAAATACCACCATAATTCATCGGGGTTAATTTGTAAGGCTTCCATACGTTTTTGGAGGATATCTAAGCGTTCTTCCCGTTGAGAACCGCCGATAATTTCGCCAACTTTGGGGGCGAGAACATCCATGGCGCGGACGGTTTTTTCGTCGTCGTTTTGGCGCATATAAAAGGCTTTTATTTCACGGGGGTAGTCGGTCACAATTACGGGTTTTTTAAAGAGTTCTTCAGCTAGGTAGCGTTCATGTTCGGATTGTAGGTCTAAGCCCCAACTGACGGGATATTCAAAGGTGCGATCGCTTTTTTCTAGTAGTGCGATCGCCTCCGTATAGGTAATGCGTTCAAATTCATTATTGATAATATTATCAGCCGTAGCCAAGACGGAATTATCAATTCTTTGGTTAAAAAATTCCAGGTCTTCTGGACATTGTTCTAAAACCGACTTAAAGATATGTTTAAGGAAAGCCTCAGCCAAATCCATATTACCATCAAGGTCACAAAAAGCCATTTCTGGTTCAATCATCCAGAACTCGGCTAAGTGGCGAGAAGTATTAGAATTTTCCGCCCGAAAAGTGGGGCCAAAAGTGTAAACATTACCAAAAGCCAGAGCCATAATTTCAGCTTCGAGTTGACCGCTAACGGTAAGAAATGCGCGTTTTCCAAAGAAGTCTTGGGAGAAATCGACAGTTTTCGTCTCCGTGAGGGGTAGATGATTGAGATCTAAACTGGTGACGGAAAATAATTCTCCCGCGCCTTCGCAGTCGCTGGCGGTGATAATAGGGGTATGTATCCACAGAAAGCCTCTTTCTTGGAAAAATTGGTGAACCGCCGCCGCACAGGCGTTACGAACCCGAAAGACTGCGCCATAGGTGTTAGTACGCGATCGCAAATGGGCGATCGTGCGTAGGAACTCAAAAGAGTGTCGCTTCTTCTGCAAAACATAGGTCTGAGGGTCAGCCTCACCATAGACCTGTACTGTATCAGCCTTCAGTTCAATACGTTGACCTTTAGCAGGAGAGGAGACAATTTCTCCCGTCACTTCCACCGATGCGCCGGTGTTCAGTTGTCGTAAAATTGCTGCATAATCAGTTAAATCGGGGTTGAGGACTACCTGAAGGTTAGCCATACAAGACCCATCATTAACCTCAACAAAGGTAAACTCCTTCAGCTCCCGTTTAGTTCTCACCCAACCCTGAACTGTTACCGCTTCACCCGGTTTACCTGTCCGCAAAATTTCCGCTATACGTCCTTTGGCCATTTTGTCTGTCCCTTAACCCATCTAATTTTATATATACCAGCGATCGGGAATCGGGAACCAGAGGTCTGGTTACTGTTAACCATCATCACTCGGCGGTCCACTGTTCCTAAAGTTTTCTAAACCAATAGTATGTTTAAGTGCTATTTTCGGCGTAAAATTAGCTTGAGCAATATCAATGAGCGAGGAGACATTCCATGCCAGAGGCGGTGGGTGTAATTCAAACCTTGGGTTTTCCGGGTGTACTGGCGGCGGCTGATGCAATGGTTAAAGCTGGACGGGTGACTTTAGTATATTTTGATTTAGCAGAACGGGGAGAGTTTATGGTTGCCATTCGGGGCGGAGTTTCCGAAGTTAAGCCCGCAATGGAGGCAGGTATTGCAGCGGCGGAAAATACCTTTGGGTGTACAATTATTACCCACTACACCATTCCTAACCCCCCGCCTAATATTGTTGATGTTCTTCCTATTCACCATACCCCCAAGAGCGAACCCTTCCGAGTCTAACTGGTCGCTCTGGTTTAGAGTATGTACACATAGCATATTCTGGTAAATTTGTCAACAATTGTCGCTAGACTCAAGTTCAAGTGCAGCGACGGGTTATTATTCACTCAGGAGAGTTTTTGATGTCACAACAAGCAGTGGGCGCACTGGAAACTAAGGGGTTTCCAGGGATTTTAGCGGCAGCAGATGCAATGGTTAAAGCGGGTCGTGTCACCCTGGTGGGCTATATCCGGGCGGGTAGCGCTCGGTTTACAGTGATGATACGAGGGGATGTTTCCGAGGTGAAAACCGCTATGGATGCTGGTATTGCAGCAGTAGAGAAGGTATATGGGGGGGCTTTGGAAACTTGGGTAATTATTCCCCGTCCCCATGAAAATGTCGTGGCTGTGCTTCCTATTGACTTTAGCGAAGCGGTGGAAGAATATCGAGCAGCCGCTGAGGGTTTGACTCTTCCTAGGGGTAACGCACGATAATGGACAGGCTCCTTGCTCCGGGGGAATCACGGGGTAGGGGGCAATGGTAAAATCTAAGTTGTGTTACAATGAACCCTTTATTCGTTGTTGAGAGAGCATGATTTCATCTCAAATTAGGTTAACATTTTACGGCAATACGGTATAATACCAAGTATGGTGCGAGACCTTCG
>NZ_JBIMLI010000222.1:0-4787 GCF_051859755.1 Limnospira sp. | reverse complement strand
GTTACCTTAACGGGTAATAGTGCTATCGTCGCATTGTCAGGCAATAGCCGGATAAATGTCGCGTAAATGTATCAGAATCAATCCATCGTTTGGGAAGATCTCAATGTGTCTGGGATGCTGAAAAACCGAAAGCTCAGTAGAGCTATTAGCTGGCAGGGTTGGCGGGAATTCAGGGTTTTGGTTAAGGCTAAATCTGAAAAGTTTGGTCGTCAGTTTAACGTCATCAATCGCTGGGAACCCACAAGTCAAATTGGTTCTGGCTGTGGGTTCCGATGGGGCCAGCTTGATCTCTCTGTCCGTTCAGTGCTTTGCATCAATTGCGGGGCCCAACAGGATAGAGATGAAAATGCAGCCCGAAATATAGAAATGGTCGGCATGGGGCATCGGCACGACCTTAAATGGACACAGAGGGAAGATAAGACTGGCTTGCAAGCACATCGAGCGCGAAGTGTCAAGAATCACCGTAGCTTCAGCCCGGTGAGTATGTCAACTAAAACCCAATTTTGAATTAGGTTGTTGACCTGTTCGGGTATTTCATCATGGGGACAGTGACCAGCATTTAAAAAATATTCCGTCAGTTGGGGGTAATATTCACGAAAGCGATCGCTTCTCGCGCGACAGTTCATCCAAGGATCTCCTTCTCCCCATAACATCAACAGTGGACAGCGAAGACGCGATAATAAAACATCTACCGGATCTCCCTGACGACTCTTAAACACCGATGCAAATACCTTAGCCGCGCCGGGAGTGCAGGAAGGACGATATATTTCCTCCACCAGGCGATCGGTAACAGCACTTTGATCCAAATAAACTTTTTGCAGAGTTTTCCGAATTACTGAACGTCGCCTAGTCCATTGGAAAACCAAAAAAGTCGTCCAGTCCTGAATTAGGAGTGATCGCATCATTCTCGAGGTCTTTTGTTTCCAGGTAGGCGGTTCTATCTTAGTCTGAGTATCCGAAAACGGACCCGCACTATTCAATAAAATCAACCCCGCCACCCCATCAGGATAATCCGCCGCCACGCACAGACTAGCATAACCCCCCAACGAATTACCCGCCAAAACCGTTGGCCGTCCGATCACCTCGGTCATAAAATCATGAAGCTGATCGCGCCACAACTGTCCAGTATATTCCCAATCAGGTTTAGCCGATCGCCCAAACCCTAACAAATCAATAGCCCACACATCAAACTCAGAACTTAATCCCTCAATATTCTTGCGCCAGTGGTCTGTCGATGCACCGAACCCATGCACCAACAATAAAGAGGGGCGTTGGTCAACCTTTGTCGTTGCCACATCCTCACCCGCTGAACCTTCTCTGACATAATAAATCAATTGATCGCGCCACTTCCAATAAGTCCCCTCATAGGAGTTCGAGTCAGTTACTAAAGTAGTTTGCATTTTACTTAAATTCGTTAATTTTATTGGATGTTATACAGCAAAGATTGATTAATAACCACTTATTGATTCTCTCCAGGTAATCCACGCCAAGGCTGGTATTCTTCCAAATCAATCTCATCAAGAGTTGGTCCCTCTGAAGGCTCAACCGTCATATTTGGATGTTGCACCACACAAGCCAGATGAGCCCCTTGTAAACCCCGTTTAATCCGTTCTGGAGTTTCTGCAAACAGCACAAATAGGGGGTAAATATTTTCAGCCTCTTGGGAATACAAATAACTATAATGATGAGGCATCACCCATTCATAGCCACTATCCAAGTAAACCTGAGTTAATCTCCACCGCCTCAGTAAATCCGAAAGATCTTCGTGGGGTTTATGAATAAAAATCAATATTTCCGAGCCGACTTTAACCTTCCATTCTGGATCGCACATCAACACCGCAATATCACAGGGAAGACAAACAGCTTGATTTGGGCTAATAGTAATATGATTATGCCCCGCATAGGAAACACCATTGCGTAACCTGACAATGGGTAGCGGCAGAGTGATCAAACTTTCTTCCGGGCGGCGCAGACTGGGAATCATTTCCCAATAAGGTCGATGCTGTTGCAAAAGATTAATCATTGTATTTGCATAGCTGTATTCAGACAGCAAAGTTTCATAATGGGATTGTTGAACTGGCATTTTTTAAAAACCTGGTAACATCTTTTCCGACCACAGGAGAAATTAATTTCCCCGGCGATTTGGTGTCGTAGCACTTATAAACTCTCAAACACCTTAAACATTGGCAGATACATCGACAGCAGTACAGAAGCCACAATACCCCCTACTACTACAATCATTAAAGGTTCTAGCGCACTGGTTAGAGATTTTACCGCCTCCTCAACTTCCGTTTCATAGAAAGCGCCTACTTTCATTAACATTTTATCAAGTTCCCCAGATTCTTCTCCGATCGCAATCATCTGAATCGCCAAACCTGGGAACACATTTTCTTCCTGTAAAGCCAGACTGATCAATCCCCCCTGTTGAATCTCATTTCTGGCGTACTCAATGGCATTAGCGATCGCCTGATTACCAGCTACATCTCGGACAATTTCCATAGAGTTCATAATCGGCACACCAGAACGAGTCAGACTACCAAAAATAATACAGAAACGCGCCACCGCCGACTTTTCCAGAATCGCACCAAATAGGGGCAGTTTCAAGTAAATCTTATCAAAAAATAACCGCCCAGAGTCAGTTTTATAAGCCACAGTATAGGCAAAATAAATACCAATCAATGAGCCAATTACTATAGCTTGGGGAATAGGCGGCCAAGTCGTACAAAAATCACTGATTTTCAGCATCATCACCGTAAACAGAGGTAACTCCACCCCAATTTGCTCAAAAATACCCGAAAAGGTAGGTAGCAAAAACGTAGCCATACCAAAAAACACAGCGATCGCAATAAACAATACTGTTTTTGGATAAGAAGTTGCCGACTTAATCTCACTCTGAGTTTTATGGTTTTTTTCCATCATCACCGCCAGACGTTCTAGGGTTTCATCCAAAACCCCCCCAGTTTCTCCTGCCGACACCATACTCACAAAAAGCTGGTCAAACACATCAGGAAACTTTCTCATTGACGATGATAATTCCTCCCCTTCTTCCACATCAGCACGCAGAGTATTAATAGCCCTTTTTAGCTTCGCATTTTCACACTGTTCTCCTAGCACACTTAAACAGCGAGCCATCGAGATACCTGCATTAAACATAGCCGCAAACTGACGGGCAAAGATCGCGAGATCTTTCACCGTAATCGATGCCATCGCTACATTCAGATCTTCCTCGAATTTCTTGAAGTCAAAGCCTTGTTTTCGAGAGTGGCTCTTGACCATCCTATTAGTTGTCATATCTCACCTCTATTTATATAGATATAATTGTCAGTCTCCCATAGCACACCAAGTTCGCAACTATAGCAACCCTAAAAAAGGTAGTGACCAACCCCACTTATATGAGAGACTACAAGCAGGGGGGGGTCTGAAAAACTCTCCTTTTTAAGGATGCTTACCTACCTAACTTGGTGGTATTATGCTTTCACCTTCTGACCCTTACCAGCCTTAGGCTGAGGACCAATGAGCCGTTCAAGTTCATCAGGCTTAGAGCTCTTACTCATAGCAGCCTCCCAAGTAGCCTTACCTTCTTGATAAAGTTTGGCCAAAGACATTTCCATCGTCTGCATTCCCAATTTAGCCCCCATTTGGATCTGGGAGTAAATTTGAGAAGTTTTTCCTTCCCGAATCAAGTTACCCATAGCCGGAGTATTAAGCATAATCTCCATAGCCGCACAACGACCGCCACCAATTCGCGGTACCAGGTTTTGACTACAAACCCCCACCAGAGAACCGGACATTTGCGCCCGCACCTGCGGTTGTTGAATAGGGGGGAATACATCCAGCATCCGGTCTACTGTTGCTGAAGCCGAGTTAGTGTGCAGAGTTCCAAAGACCAAGTGACCCGTTTCTGCGGCCGATATCGCCAGACCGATAGTTTCCAAGTCCCGCATTTCCCCCACCAGAATAATATCTGGGTCTTCACGCAAAGCCGCTTTGAGCGCATTAGCAAAACTCTTGGTATCCTCACCCTTTTGGCGTTGGTGAAACAGACTCTTGATATTAGGGAAAACATACTCAATGGGGTCTTCCACAGTCAGGATATGTTCTGAGCGTGTGCGGTTGATCAAGTCAAGTAAAGCGGCCATTGTGGTAGTTTTACCGGATCCTGTCTGTCCCGTCACCAGAACCATACCACGAGGTCTTTCGGTCAAATCCCGCAGGATTTGGGGAACCCCCAACTTATCAGCATTGGGAATTTGAGAAGCCAAAGCTCGCAGACAAGCAGCCCAGCAACCCCGTTCCCGGTAGACATTCACCCGGAACCGAGCCAGTCCCTTAACCCCATAGGCGCAGTCTAGTTCCCAGTTTTGCTCCAACTGCTTACGCTGCATATTATTGAGCATCTGGAAAATCAAAACCTGCACCTCTTCAGCAGAGAGAGTTTCTCCAAATTGGGGTTGTGGAGTCAGTTTCCCGCTGACGCGGTAAAAGATAGGCGCTCCTGCTTGAATGTGAATATCTGAGCCTCCTTGTTCAACCAAAGACTCGAGAACATCCTCAATCATCAAACCACGCATAGATAAACCTCCAATGGAATTTGAGTTTGTACCTTATCGATCGCTTGCGCGCGTCCCAACACACGGAAGGGGGAACATAGCCAGAATTTTTCTAAACTTTCATCCCACCTGATACATTTACGCGACATTTATCCGGCTATTCCCGGACAATGCAACGATAGCACTATTACCCGTTAAGGTAACAGAGGCGGTATCCCGCAAAGCTTTTAGAAAGAT
>NZ_JBIMLI010000221.1:0-4856 GCF_051859755.1 Limnospira sp. | reverse complement strand
CATAAGCTGACCTCCATAAGTGTAATCCCCAATTAAACACGAACCGAGCATAACCCGCGTGTTTGGCCATCAAGGTGCGATGACGGTCATTGAGTTTTAGTTGGGTACGGAAGGCTTTGTAAACCATCATTGCATTTTACCATAAATCCTGCTTTATTATTAGGTGGTGAGCAAAATTCGCCATTGTCCGGGGTTTAACCGTATATCAATGATTGAGTTGCGAATCTTCTGAAGTATTATACGCTATTGTCGTAAGATGTCCTGCAAATCTACGACTAAATCATGGCTCTCCGTCCTCTCCCTCCTGTATTTCCACCCCCAACGCTTCCAGTTCTGTTAGCGCTCTCTCCCTAACCAAAGTATCCATGGTTTGCGAGTAAACTGTTAGCCAAGCGTTAATGCGTATCGGCACACTATCGGGATTGTCCCGCAATCCATTAGCCGCATCCCGAAATAGGGTTGCTGCTGGCTCATATCCACTAGCTTGCGCCCACTCAGAGGCGGTTTCTAGGGATTCTATGGCTGCTGGAGTGTCGCCCAGGAGTAATAGTTCATCAAGAGACTTTAACCGCCATAATCGCCAAGCACCGGGGAATTCTGGAGACAGCGCCTCAGTTCCCCGCTGCATCAATTCTACGGAAAGTTCGGGTTGAGCTTGGTAATAACCAACAGCGGTAGATAAAAATAAGTACATATCTATCCATCTAGGGTCGAGGCGGGAGATCACATCAAAAAAATTGTCATTGAGTTGAAAACCCGTCAAATTCCGCGCTTCCAAATCTCCGAAATACTGGAGAAAGTTCAGAAATACCCAATTAGCAAGGAGGTTATCAAAGCCTAAAGTGGGTAAATTTTTGACAATCTCGAGATTAGCAGCCAGTCTCTGCTCCTGCCTTTCGGCTTCGGTAGTGGTCAACTGCGGGCCGTTTTCTTCAGAAAAGCGATCGCCCAACCTAGCCCCACCCGGTGCATAGATTTGCACCCCAATGATAGCACCCAGGGCGACAACCGCGATCGCCACTGGAAAAAGACCCTCAAACCGTTTCACAGCCAAAGATGACATGGGAGGTTCCCCCAAATCTAAAATTTCCCTAAAACTTATTGTACAAAAAGATGACAATAGATAAATTATGCTTGTATAATGTCTTCAGACACACAATCGCTCCCGGAGTTCGGTATCATCATCAAATCCAGTATCATGATCACACCATCCGGGTATAATACCTGGACAACAGCCTTATGATAGCTGACTTTTAACATACCTTCCCAGGTGTATTTTAAAGCTATCGACTATTATTTAATGTCAACTGTATAGGGATTGCTTTTGCTACCCTATAAAAATATCATTTAGGCATCCAGCCAGAGAATCCAGCCAGAGGAAGATTAGATGAATCAAGCTACTAGACCTTTTTCCCCCTTGCGCGCCGTTTTAAGTGGAGCCATAGTCACCATTTCCGCTTTAACGATTCCAGGGCTCAGTGGTTCAGTAAATGCTACCTTAAAAAATAGTCCGAAAGCCGTCATTGACGAGGCTTGGCAGATTGTTAATCGAGAATATGTAGACCCCAGTTTCAACCGGATCGACTGGCTGGAAGTTCGACAACAGCTTCTCAGTAAAGAATATTCCTCTCCAGAAGAAGCATATACAGAACTGCGTAACGCCTTAGAAAAACTCAACGATCCATATACCCGATTTCTCGATCCTAAGCAGTATGAACGCCTCACCAATCAAACAGCGGGAGAACTTTCTGGGGTGGGAATGCAACTGACTTTGGATGAGAAAACTCGCCAAATTACAGTAGTTAATCCTATTAAAAATTCCCCAGCCATGGAAGCGGGAATCCAATCAGGCGATCGCATTTTAGCCATTGATGGCGAGTCTACCCAAGGGATGACCGTAGAAAAAGCAGCCGAGAAAATTCGGGGTCGGGTGGGAACTTCCATCACTTTAACCATCAGTCGCGATGAAGCTCAACAATTTGACCTGACCCTTACCCGCGCTCGCATTGAACTAGAAGCCGTCCGCTATCGCCTCAATACAGAAGGCGATCGCCAGATTGGTTACATTCAACTACAGGAGTTTAACTCCCATGCGGCTGAACAGATGCAACAAGCTATTAAAGAACTCCTGGCTCAAAATGTAGATGGATTTGTCTTAGATTTACGCGGAAATCCTGGGGGACTGTTACGCAGCAGCATTGATATCGCTAGGATGTGGGTAGACTCAGGAGCGATCGTTAGTACAATTGATCGCCACGGTAAAAGTCAGGAAATCCGCGCCAATCATACAGCCTTAACTGACTTACCCACCGTTGTCCTAGTTGATGATAACTCAGCCAGTGCTAGTGAAATTTTGGCAGGAGCAATGCAGGACAACAAGCGGGCTATGGTTATGGGAACTCGGACTTTTGGTAAAGCCCTGGTACAGTCCGTCTTTTCCTTATCTGATGGTTCCGGCTTGGCTGTCACCATCGCCCACTATTATACCCCTAACGGTACAGACATCAGCCAGAAAGGTGTCACCCCCGATATTTCCATCGAATTGACTCAGTTAGAGAAAAAGCAACTAGCTAGTGATCCCAATTTGATTGGAACTCACCAAGATCCTGGCTATGCTAAGGCGATCTTAGTTCTTAATGGTGATTTGTCTCATCCCATGGCAGTTAACTAATCTATCAGGGTGGCAACCAAATTTCAACTGCCACCCTTTTTTTTGATTGTCATGGTCATCGAGAACAGTTAACCTTGAGGGGAATGTTCAAGAGCAAAAAATTCCTATGTCAGAATCAGATCGGGCTGATTTACAGCCACGGAAACAATCACCCCCAACTATGGAGGAATGGCTGGCGATTATTTTGGCGATCGCAACTATGGGGTTTGTCTTCTTTTGGGTATTTGGGAAGATCGAACCCAAAAGCAGCTTTAGCTTACTCTCAGCTAAACCCGAAACTATCTCAGATCATCGGAGTTTAATCAATGTCTCTGATATAGTCCGTCAAGCATCCTCCAGCACAACCTCTATAATCTCTTCCTCATACACCCCAGAGTCTAAGTCTGGACCTTCAGATACAGTCAGCAGCGAATCTACAGGATTGACACTAAGCTGGCTAAACTTGGAAGGTTTACAAATAGCCTCTCCCACCACCGAGTCAACTCCGGCTACTCTCCCCTTATTTTCATCACCCACAACAGAAGCCGAAACAACCACGACCACAGACACAGAGGCGACGGTTACATCACCCCCTGAAACTCCTACTCCCACCGAAACCTCAGAGGTTCCCAGTTCCCCTGTAACTACCGCCGAAACACCAGAAACCACTCCCACCCAGACCGCTGTAACTCCAGATTCGGCTACAACTATACTGGCTAATGTACCAGAGGAACACTGGGCGCGGGATTTTGTAGTTTATTTTGCTGACCATAATCAGGCGATCGGTGCAGAAGATGGTACATTTAACCCAGATCAGCCAGTGAGTCGGGGACAGTTTGCTCATCAGTTGCAACAATCCCTCAAAACTGACAGAATTCAACCTGATATTAAGTTTCAGGATCTACCGCAAGACCATTGGGCTAATCAGGCGATCCAAGAAGCTACCAAAATGGGTTTTCTCCGGGGTTATCCTGGGGAAGTTTTCCAACCTAATCAAGAAATGACTCATACAGAGGTCGTGGTGGCTTTGGTCAGTGGTTTGGATTTACCTACCCCCAATAATCCCCAGGAAATTCTCAAAGTTTACTCCGATGCTGATCAAATTCCTGATTGGGCTATTGGTCAAGTGGCGGCGGCGACTGAGGCGGGTTTGGTCGCCAGTCATCCAGATCGCAATACTTTTAATCCTCATCAGTCCGTCAGTCAAGCAGAGGCTATTGTCATGATTTATCAAGTATTAGTGCGATCGGGTGATGCTGAACCTATCGAGTCAGATTACCTGGTTACTCGTTAAATGTTGTGGGTTTCATACATCAACAATTAGCCTGCGTCAGAGATCTAAGATTTTTCTGACGCATTTTTTTGACACCCAAAATAGTTAAATATTCCCAAATCGGAGATGTTCCCCACGGTGATATTTTTGCCATGGCGCGCCTTGTGAAAGTCTATCTTGTATGCGATCGCATATATTGCACCGCCCCCACCAGACCCATTAACCTAGTGAAACTCAATCTTTTCGGCTTCCTTCTTCATATCTCAATCATTAGACATCAACCACCATATTTAAGCTACAATCATCACATTAAGTTAATAATTAACCATCATCCCCCATTAGTCTATGTCAGAAATTATCCAAATTCCCAAAAGTATCTGGATTATTACCCAAGATTCCCCTAACCCCTCAACATCCCCTGACACTCCTACAGAATCACAGACCCACAGGGTAGCAGTCCCGGCGCACAAAATGCAGCAAAATATGAGTCAATTTTTATTAGTAATTGGTGATGTATTTCTACAAGCGGAACAGCAAGCGTTTCAAATGCAGCAAGCCTCTGGAAACTCCCAAAAATCTCCCATGCAGCTTGACCAGGTGGAATTGTCTGTCAGAATTAATGGCAACGGAGAAGTTAGCCTCTGTAGTGACAACTTCGATCATGGGACTATCAAACTTACGTTTAAACGTCGCAAAACTTAACAAAACTTAAAAAAAAATCGGCGCGACGAGAGGGGTGGGGGGTTGACAACCGGGATGGCGATCGCTATAATTGAAACCGTGGGGGTAACATGGCTATATGCTTGATTTTTTCCTCAACCTACCTTCAGGTTAAGCCACGATTCATAGCCCCCCAACTATCACCCAACTTAACAAAACTTAACAAAAAATCGGCGCGACGAGAGAGATGAGGGGTTGACAACCGGGATGGCG
>NZ_JBIMLI010000220.1:0-4871 GCF_051859755.1 Limnospira sp. | reverse complement strand
CCTTGAGTTCCCTGCCTTGCTTAGATTTCTCCAAGCGTCGGGACATATAAACAGTTATGGGGATGGTCAGGAGTGCGTTCCTTATATTCAACCAAAGGGTTGAAGTCCCCACCAGGCGGTTATTTCGGGTATCTCAACCCTATTTCATGCCTGAACGTCTCGCACCCTTAACGGGAGTCGTAATGCGTGACATTGAAGATAGGGAAAGGTTCACGGTAAAGGTTTAGTCGTCAATCCTGATCATCTTGAACTCCCTCAATAATGCGAGACAACTCACTTTTTTCATTAATAGAAATTCGGGTAGGAGAACCACCAATAATGCGTTCGTAATCCCTAAACGAGTCAGTAATATGGGGACCATGTTCGGTGATAGTATATTCCCGAATACCCTTATCATGCCAAGAACCGCGCATTTTAAACACATTAATAGCCCTAGACATTTGACCACGAATTTCCACATACTGAAGCATAAGAATAGTGTCAGTAATAGTCGAAATATGAGAATCGGTAATCGAGTGTGAACCCATAAACTGGTCAGTTGTATTGGTAAAAAAGCCGGTAATTTCCTCCTGTTTAGCATATCCAGTGACAGCGATTACAAACTGTCGAAAAGCATTACTACTAACTCCCCTAGCTAAAGCAGAAAGAGAATCGATCGCAATGCGGGAAGGTTTAAACTCAGAAATTTCCGAGCGAATAATTTGCAAATGGTCTTCCAAGCCTGTAGACTCAGGATAACTACAGATAATTTTAAGTAATCCCTTACGTTCCATCGCTTCAAAATCTAGTCCCCAAGAGTGAGCATTTCGCAACAATTGAGCGCGGGATTCTTCATAAGCAAATAGAATGGCTCGCTCATTACTTTGACAGGCGTTATTAACAAAGATACTAACTAAGAGAGTCTTACCAGTTCCCGTAGCACCAGTCGCCAGAATAATTGAATCTTTAAAAAACCCTCCGCCGCACATTTCATCAAGAGTTTTATTACCAGAAGAAACCCTGACATTAGAAGACCGTTGAGTAAGTCGCATAGCACCGAGGGGGAAAATACTAATCCCATTTTGAGTAATCGTAAAAGGATATTCTCCTTTCATGTGGGTAGTACCGCGCAACTTCAAAATTTCCACCGTGCGGCGACGGCGTTCACCTTCCAAAACATTTCGCAGAATCATGACATTATCAGAGACAAATTCCTCCACACCAAAGCGAGCGACCGGACCATATTCTGACTCTCGCTCTGTGGTCATAATTGTGGTGGATCCCACTTGCTTTAAACGAGCCACTAATCGGAAAATTTCTCGTCGCACGACTCCGGCGGCTTCATATTGTTGAAAAATGGCAGTTACCGAATCAATAGAAACCCGTCTAGCTTTATATTTGCGAATGCCATACTGTATGCGTTCAATGAGTGCTGAAAGGTCAAAGTTGCCGACGATATCTTGACCTTCTGGGTCCGGGGAGGCATCAAGAATAAATAATTTACCCTCATCAATTAATCCCTGTAAATCCCAGCCAAAACTGGCCGCATTTTTGATGATATCGGTAGGAGCCTCTTCAAAGGTGACTAAAATACCCGGTTCATCAAAATAGGTGATACCATTGTAGAGAAATTGAACGGCAAATAAAGTTTTACCTGTACCGGAGGTACCACTAACCAAGGTTGAGCGACCTGCTGGCATTCCCCCATGACTGATATCATCAAATCCTTCAATCATGGTGCGGATTTTTTGGACACTAATTAAGTTCCGTTTATTGGGTTCTGGTTGGGGGTTGCTATTGACCATAATTATTGATTTTAAAAACGTTCGGCTTTGAGTATTCTATATTTCCCCATCAACAGTGTCTATGGAAACTGGGTTATATAGATATAGGCTTTGGTATTGTACTGTATTAAGGTAATCGAGAATAACCACAAGATAGATATCAAAAGTTGGCTATTTTTTGTTCCCGGTTCTATTTAGCCTGGTGGTTGCTATAACTGTTATTTATATTTACCATAATCTTGGCTGCATCAGTGGGAATATGATCATCTCGAATTGATCGGCGGACGGGGATATTCCCACGGAGACCTTAACTGCGATCGGACAATGGGGTTTCTCCCCTAGCTGAAAGCGTTAGGGGAGCAACGGTGGCTAAGGGGGTTGATGGCTGACCTAGAAGTTATAATCGTCGTCTTCTAATTCTTCATAGAGTAAATCTAATCCAATCAGCACTTTTTCGCGATCGGAGAGGTCGCCAATAATTTTCCTCACTGGTGGGGGCAGAATTTTGGATAAGGTCGGTGTTGCCAAAATCTTATCCTCTTCGGCTAGTTGAGGATTTTTGAGAACATCGATCACTTTGAGAGCATAAACACCCTGAAACTCTTGTTCTAAGATATCTTTAAGGGTTTTGAGAGCTCGAACTGAGTTAGGGGTATTCCCAGCTACATAGAGTTTGAGAACATAAGTTTTCTTCAGAGGAGTCATAGATATATCTACCGATATAAGATGAAAATTTGGGGGAGTAACAGAGATTTTTTTGACATTAGACCCATGATGAAATTGACAGGGACTTTTACCTGTTCATTCTCCCCATGACTCCCGGGGTATGGAACGACGATACATTTCGCATAAATGAGCTAAAGTGTCAATCAAGGTAAGTCTGTAGTCCAGTAAAACATCTTCACTACGTCCCTCTAGTTTGAGTTGTTTGGAAAAATTATCCATCAAATCCATGTGAATCTCAACAATGCGAGTCACTGGAATATCCCCGAAAAACGCCATGTTAACGTATTCGTCAATTTGATTATTCAAATTTTTATCGTTAGCAAAATAGCTTAAAACAATTTGGCGATATTGAGATTTAAGCTGTTCCAATAGCTTCTGACGATCTGCCTTGGACAGGTTTCTCAGAAAATTTTTAGGATTTCTCTTATAATACACACCTAGATATCCTAGTCGCTCATGTAATTTGTCCATGAGTCTTCGCTGCTGGCGAACAATGAAATTAGTTAACTCCGTAGGGGTATCTACAGAGGATGATTCATCGGTCAGACGAGTGGTGACAGCATGGGTAATAAATTGGCTAATAGCTTTATCAATATATCCTTGTATTAGATGAATTTGCTTACCTTTTAACTGGACTTCTGTTGAGGAAAGTATATAATTCTCGGAGGGTTCAGTTAGGCTAGGCTGGACTACAGGGGACTGCTCATTAGGTATAATGATTAAGGTGGGGATGGAAATTAAGTTTTGCTGGAGTTTATCAACTAAAACCTGCCACTGAGGCGACCACTCCAGAATGAGACAGTCAAGTTGGTGTTTATGTTCTGTTACATATTCTATAAATTCCTCTGGGGAGTCGAGTTGAATAATTATGTAGTGTTCTTTTGGCAAATAGGAGGACACCGACTGAGATAACTCAATCGATGGGATAAACATACATATGGACAGTTGCAGACTCCAAAGGTGGCTGGGTACTGCGCCTGGCTTTTCGGGTTCGTGTTGAATCAGAAGCTCTTACTCCTTTGATTATTGATTCTGATTGGTGTAAGCCGATCGCTTACACTAGGGTTTACTGATGTTTTGGGGTTATGGTTTGGGGTTGAACAACGGTTCTGGGTTGATGATACTTGATTAATAGGCTAAGGTTTCTAGGGTTTCCCGTAAATATATGCGTACCTGTTGGTCAAGATTGAGATTCTGGAGATTTTCGGCAGAATTTCGGTCTAGCTGCCAACCCTTGAACCCTGAACTGGTGGCGATCGCCTGTTTGAGATCAGACCAGATCTGAGAGTCCCGGCGGTTCATTCCAGCATCAGGGTTCCAGAAAATTGAGGTAGATTGAGCCATGACGATACGTTAACTAAACAGTGTTCGAGGCTCTACCTGATTGGCCTGGATCAGACATCATATCAGGCTGAACCTATCTTTATATCATAATGACAATTTTACAAAAGTTTAAGCTAATCTCTGCATAGTTGGTTAATTGATCTGGGTTATGGTCCATCTGAGTGATGAGCCTATGACGTTTTTTCGGGGTTGGGGGTGATGGGTAAGATGCGATCGACTTTCCAGCCAACGATGGTAAATCCTTGGCTAATCTGATCGGTTGATAGGGGATGACGCTGATTTAGCTTTGATTGGGAGGTCAAAAATACTAATAGTACACTGATTGGCACTTGGGTAAATAGGTTACACCCGCAGAAGGCTATGGTGGCGATCGCTAAACCCAAAATCCTCCAATTCGGAAGTATGGAGGCGACATCGGTGGCTAGGGGTGCAATGCGGTACAGTTGCCACAAAATCGGCAGCAGCAAAACGGGGGTAATTATGGCAAAACCCTGATGGCGTTGGGTTTTAAAACCTGTGAGAATCCGCTGTTGTTCTGTGGTTAGTTGTTCCGGCTTAATGGCGATCGCCAAAATGCTATATATATAGAAGGGCCTAAACCACTGCATCCATAGCACTGGCACTATACCCAGGACTGCCACCAGTAAAAACTCTATGGTGACAGGAAATACAGGATAACCCACGGCAAATCCCAATAGGCATAATCCTAGCCAAATGGGAAGAGTTGCCAATCCGGCTAAATGAATCCAGAGAAAGGGATCGAGTCTAAACCGTTGCATGATGGGTTATTCCGTACTCCTTAACGTTGATGGTGGCAGATTTTGATTATGATCTAGGTGGGTTGCCCAATAGTCGGCAAAACCTGCATCTATTTAGGACGATCATACAACAAATAGGGGAAAACTCATATCATATTCAGTGGGATCGGATTGGTGGCGGTAACAGTGGCGCTCTAGGATAGTAGTTTGGGATATAATGGAGCCAGAATTTAATCCAAGATTTGCTTGACATCTTAGGACAATAAGGTACAATAACCCA
>NZ_JBIMLI010000219.1:0-4912 GCF_051859755.1 Limnospira sp. | reverse complement strand
TTACCTTAACGGGTAATAGTGCTATCGTCGCATTGTCAGGCAATAGCCGGATAAATGTCGCGTAAATGTATCAGTGTTTGCACAGTAACGATGACAACTATTAACGATAATTACCTGAAACTCAAAGCTGGCTACCTATTTCCAGAAATCGCCCGGCGGGTTAATACCTTTGCGGAAGCCAACCCCGACGCACAAATAATTAAACTGGGAATTGGTGATGTCACGGAACCTTTACCAGAAGCCTGCCGAACTGCTATGATTAAAGCGGTCGAGGAAATGGGCGATCGCTCCACATTCAAGGGCTATGGACCAGAACAGGGTTATAGCTGGTTGCGCGAAAAAATTGCCCAACATGACTTTCAAGCCAGAGGCGGCGATATTGACGCGGAGGAAATCTTTATCTCTGACGGTTCCAAATGCGACACTGGGAACATTCTGGATATTTTTGGCAAAGATAACACCATTGCCGTCACAGATCCAGTATATCCCGTCTATGTAGATACCAACGTCATGGCAGGAAATACCGGACCCGTGAATGAGCGTGGGGAATATGAGGGGTTGCTATACCTTCCCATTACCGCCGAGAATAATTTTACCGCCGAAATTCCCAGCGATCGCGTCGATTTAATTTATCTGTGTTTTCCCAATAACCCCACAGGCGCTACAGCCACCAAAGAACACCTGAAAAAATGGGTTGATTACGCCCGCGCCAACGGTTCAATTATCCTATTTGATGCCGCCTACGAAGCCTTTATTACCGACCCCAGCTTACCTCACTCCATCTATGAAATTGAAGGCGCTCGTGAATGTGCGATCGAATTCCGTTCCTTCTCCAAAAATGCTGGTTTTACCGGCACTCGTTGCGCCTTCACAGTCGTTCCCAAAACATTAATGGCAAAAACATCCTCCGGGTCTGATGTCGAGCTGTGGAAGCTGTGGAACCGCCGCCAGTCCACCAAATTTAACGGAGTTTCCTACATTATACAACGGGGAGCCGAGGCAGTGTATTCCCCAGCCGGACAATCCCAAATCCAACAACTCGTAGATTTCTACCTAGAAAACGCCCAAATCATTCGCGAAAAATTGACCGCAGCCGGACTCACAGTTTATGGTGGTGTCAACGCCCCCTATGTATGGGTCAAAACCCCCAGCGGTCTATCAAGTTGGGACTTTTTTGATAAATTACTGCAAACCTGTAATGTAGTAGGAACACCAGGTTCCGGTTTTGGTGCAGCCGGGGAGGGATATTTCCGCATTTCAGCCTTTAACAGTCGTCAAAACGTAGAAGCCGCCATGGAACGCATCACAGACAAGTTTAAAGCCCTCTGAAATTAGTTCACAGCAGAAACCCCGGCTTATTAAATAAACCGGGGTAGCCTGCGCCAGACCCTCATTACTGGCGCACCAATAATCTCTAGCTAACCAACAAAGTCCCTAGCGGGAGAGAGTCCGACGCTTAGTGACCATTCGATAGGCTTCAATAGAGTCGCCCTCATTCCAGTCATTGAAATTTTCAGCCGCAATACCACATTCATATCCGGCATTAACTTCCTTCACATCATCTTTAATCCGCTTGAGGGAGTCAAGGAAGCCATCATGGACTGTCTGTCCACCACGATGAACTCGGATTTTGCAGTTACGAATCAGCTTACCAGACTGAACATAACACCCAGCCACACGGGAACGACCCACAGGGAAAATAGCCCGCACTTCCGCTTGACCAAGAGGTTCTTCCACCAATTCCGGTTCTAGCATACCCTCCATCGCTGCTTCAATATCATCGAGGAGGTTATAGATAATGTTGTACTCACGAATATCTACACCCGCGCGGTCAGCCGCTTGGCGTGCGCCACTAGCCGTAGTAGTATTAAAACCAATCAGGACCGCATCACTAGCGGCTGCTAGGTCAATATCAGTTTCTGTCACCTCACCCGGCGCTGCTAACAGCAGTCGCAGTTGTACCTCCTTCTGGGGTAATTTCTTCAGGGCATTAACTATAGCCTCTACAGACCCCTGAACATCAGCTTTCAGAATAATATTGAGGTCTTTAAGTTCTCCCTCCTGAACCCTAGCCGACAAAGCACTGAGGCTAACTCGACCCTGGAGTAAGCGAGACTGTCGAGCTGTATTCGCGCGTTCCGAAGCCAAAGCCGCCGCCTCTTTTTCGCTCTCAAACACCTCAAACTCATCTCCGGCCGCCGGAACATCCCGCAAACCCAAAATCTCAACAGCAAAGGAAGGGCTGGCATTCTCCACCCGTTGACCATGATCATCAATCATAGCCCGAACCTTACCCAGAGCCGAACCTGCTAAGATCACATCTCCTACCCGCAGAGTCCCATTCTGTACTAACAGAGTAGCCACCGGGCCGCGCGCTTTATCTAGGTTAGCCTCAATCACCGTACCCTTAGCCATACGGTTAGGATTAGCATAGAGGTCCTCAACTTCCGCCACTAACAGCAACATCTCTAGGAGAGTGTCGAGATTTCCGCCATTAATAGCACTAACTGGAACCATAATCGTATCACCGCCCCACTCTTCAGGAACTAAACCATATTCCGTCAGTTCCTGCTTAACTCTGTCCGGTTGAGCCGACTCCTTATCCATTTTGTTAATGGCAATTACCATTGGCACACCCGCCGCCTTAGCATGGCTAATAGCCTCCACCGTCTGAGGTCGCACCCCATCATCAGCAGCTACCACCAGAATAGCAATATCAGTAACTCTCGCTCCCCTGGCTCGCATAGCTGTAAAGGCTTCGTGACCAGGAGTATCTAAGAAAACTACCTGTTGAGTCTCGCCGGACTCATTTTGCACATCAACATGATAAGCACCAATATGCTGGGTAATGCCTCCCGCTTCTCCCTGGGCTACCTTAGTTTTGCGAATAGAATCGAGTAGGGTAGTTTTTCCGTGGTCAACGTGACCCATAATCGTTACCACTGGCGGACGGCGTTGGAGATTATCCAAATCTTCCGCATTGAGGATATTATCAGGTTTTTGAGCCGCTGATTTCTGCTCCTCGGTTACCACCGTAACCTCTAATTCTTCACAAACCATCGAAATAGTTTTGAAATCTAGGGTTTCTGTGATATTAACCGCAATACCACGGGAGAACAGACGCTTGATAATTTCGGTTTCCGCAATTGACAGAGCATGGGCGAGTTCCTGAACCGTCATCGGTCCTTGAACCACTAAACGCTCCACCTTTTCTGGTAATGCTGGTGTAGGCGCGCGCCGAGAAGCAGCCGCCCCGCTACCACTACCACCACTACCACCGGAATGGCGAGATGGTGCTGATTTCTTTCGTCCCTGATTAGAGACTGCAGCCAATTTTCCGCTTCCCGAAGCAGTTTTAGCCTTGGGAGGTCGAGCCAAGGATATACTCAGAGCCTCGGACTCGGAGCTATCAGTGGTCAGGCTATCAAAATCATCATCGTCCTCATCGTCAATCAGAGGCTTAATCCGGGGGCGCTTGACCTTGGCTTTACCTGCCTTACCACCCTTTTCATCAATATCATCATCATCATCATCCACAGAACTCGCACGCTTAGGTGAAGTCATGGGTTGAGGCCGCTTCAGCGTTAAACCGCGTTTGGGGCGCTTAGAATCCAATAGACCATCATCTTCAGGTATAGCCCCGATATCGCTATCATCCTCGATGATTTCAGTCGGTTCGGTTTTAATGGCTACGCTTGGTTGTCTCGAAGGTGGTGGTTGCAGTTCCGGCATCGACCTGGCAGGTTTCACCGTAGAAACCCGCTTTTTCACCTCTCTAACCTCTTGGTTATCAGAGGTAACTGGCCGTTTTTTATGTTTGGAAGCTACTGGTTTATCAGCTTTATCAGCTTTATCAGCGCTTTTCTCCACGGGACCGCTCCCGGACTGACTGGGTTTGGGAGTGGGCTTATTCTGTTTTAAAACGGGCTTACGAGACGGTTGCGGAGATTTACTAGCCGTCGGTACAGGTCTGGCGGGTGGCCCTACTAAAGTGGGCGATTCTTCCTCAGTTGTAACTGAGCTGGTCGAAGTAGTCGATTTAGGCATCTTGGCGATCGCTTTTTCGGGTCTATTAGCCCCGCTGACATCATCAAAGGCTGTGTTAATTCCAGAAGAGGTAACTTCCACAGGGAGTTGGCGGGGGGGTTGGGGGGAATTATTGGGTTTTGGCAATTCGGATATATTGGTTTCGGAACTGACAGATGATTCGGACAAGTTAGGGGGTTTGGGGGGAGTGGCAACGGATGCAGCAGGAGGCTCAGGCTGGGGTGAGTCTGCCGGTGATGGTTGATTTTCTGGTCTGATGAGGTTTGGCCTGCGAATTTCTAAAATCTGTTGTTTTTTCTTGTCCACAGCACCACCAGCATGGGACTGATGGGCTGCATCAGGATTTTCATCAGACCATGCGGAAATGGGATGACTGGCAACGTATTTCTGGATCCGTTCAGCATCTGATTCCGTAATCGTACTGCTATGGCTTTTGACAGAGATATTCAGCCGTTCACAGACGGCTAAGATGTCTTTGTTCTCCAAATTTAACTCTCGTGATAGTTCGTAAATTCTGACTTTGACGTTGTTCATCCACTCTTGCCTCTTCGTACCAACCCGTTTTTAATTATATTGACATTATTTTAGGGGTGTTACCAACTGCGATCGCCTCCACTGGGTTACACTGTACCACTTTTGATCGCGATCGCGATCGGCACTAGATCAACTCACCCTTGTTTACGACAGAAACAGTTTAAGCCTTGAACAGAACATAATCCTAATTAGGCCCGCCCTCATACCCCTATTTGCCACCTGGGAAACTCTTGTTATTGACTTATGCTGTGATCACCTGATACATTTACGCGACATTTATCCGGCTATTGCCTGACAATGCGACGATAGCACTATTACCCGTTAAGGTAAC
>NZ_JBIMLI010000218.1:0-5006 GCF_051859755.1 Limnospira sp. | reverse complement strand
TATTTGGGGTTAGGGTTCTTGGCGGTTTGGTGAATCAGTTTCTCAACGGCTAGAACCCGTTTTTGACTCGATAACCCCCCTAGAGATGGCCAATGAGTTAAGAGAATTCCCATCAAATGCCGACAGACACCTAGGGAGACCTCAACCGTCTGGAGCAGCAGCACTTGCTGGCTGGCTGTCGGGTTAAGATTCCATAGGTCTGTACGGATGATTGATGTGGTTTGTGCCATAACGGTATGATAACCTAAGGCTTGTCAGCTCGGCGGCTCCTTGACCCCCACCTGCCGTTGGGCGAGGTGGGGGAATGCGTCGCTATTTTTGTTCAAATTTGCTCAGGGTTTTTTGAGGATAATCCATTACATCAGACTTACCCAAACCTACCCATAACTAGACTTTTTTATGTCACGATCGCTCTCCCCCCTATCTTGAGAGGGGGATTCACAATCGACCCAAAAACGGTAATTAGGGGCGGGTTCACGAACAATCTGCTCGAAATAGAGGATGATTGCTAGAGGCGGCGGCTACAGCAGGGGAAGTCGAAACGCCCCTATTACTCTATGTAGTTGTTGATGCCAAATGCTTCTCAATCACCTCAGAAATATCTGAGGGTTTGACTCGCGTATAATGAGCCTTATCTGGCATGACAACTAAGTTGGGCCCTAATTTACATTTTTTCAGACAACCTGTTTTTTCAATTTTAACTTGATCATGCAATCCGCGATCGCATAAGGCTTGCTCCAGGACTCGACAAACTGCTTGTCCTCCTCGCTGGCGACAATCAGATTTCTGACAAACTAGAATTTTCGCCGGTTTAGGCTGGCTTTTGGTTGAGGGCCTCACAGAGTTGACTGGGCGCACTGAGGGTTCAGATGCTGGTATAATCTTGGTGGCTTTGAGTTTGACTTTGGCATTTTTTAAATTGAGGATTTTTTCGCCAAATACTCTCACCTCTAACCCCTCAGATAACAGGTGTTTTGCCTCGTCACGTAATCGCTTAGATAGCTTAATTGTATACAATCCTGATGTAGTCATCAGTTGCAGGATTTGCGGGGTTTTGCCTTTTAATAAAATCTGCAAAACTCTACCCGAAAGGCTGAAATCCGAAACTTGCTTATTGAATTTAGACATAATTTTTGCGGTTTGTTTGGTGTGCTTGGGTTCATGGGATTTATTGCCTAACTACGATTCCAGGCCCTTTCCAGAGATAGGGCTAGTTCCCGTGGCGATGCACTTAACCTTCTCAGGACACTAGCAAGCTGAACAGCTTCGGTGGTGTTGGTAATCTTTACCCGCAGCGGGTGATCTACCTGACACCAACAGCTAATTCCCAATTCTTGCAGCCGCCGATAGACCTGCCACCTTTTTGACCAGGCCACTTCTACTACTTCACCGGACTTCGGATCTAATTCTGATGAATTCATTACCACATCTAAATGAAAGAGATTTGCACTAAATTGGGCTGATGACTGCTGCCCTAGCTCACAAATGACTCGGATAGTCCCATATTTCATTGATAACACAAATGATATCTTTTCTCAATAGTCTGTTTATAAAAGTTTACGAAAACGTCAGCCCGGTCGAGTGGCAACTTCAACATCCGCATATATACTTACAGTAAAAAATCTGTAAAT
Source organism: Limnospira sp. (assembly GCF_051859755.1). Classification (NCBI taxonomy): domain Bacteria; kingdom Bacillati; phylum Cyanobacteriota; class Cyanophyceae; order Oscillatoriales; family Sirenicapillariaceae; genus Limnospira; species Limnospira sp. Next base: position 3,375 of record NZ_JBIMLI010000218.1, on the reverse strand, counting down.
TTGGATACATTTTTTCTAAAATTATGCCAAAATTTTAGTAGGGGAATTTTTTAATCATAAAATCGGAGATTTAAAATCATGAGTTTAGAAGAACAAGCCCGGGAATTGTTGGTCCAGAATCGTCACCATAAGCAGCATCTTGACGAAACGATGCTTTCGCGGGCGGCCCAGGAAAGCGATCGCGCACCTGGAGCTGGTTCGGAGCCTAATCACAGTATGGCGGACGAACAAGCACGGGAACTGTTAGCCGAAACCCGTCACCATGAGGAACATTTACACGAAACCATGCTTTCGCGGGTGGCCCAGGAAAGCGATCGCGCACTTGGAGCTGGTTCGGAACCTAATCACAGTATGGCGGACGAACAAGCACGGGAACTGTTAGCCGAAACCCGTCACCATGAGGAACATTTACACGAAACCATGCTTTCGCGGGCGGCCCAGGAAAGCGATCGCGCACGTGGAGCTGGTTCGGAGCCTAATCACAGTATGGCGGACGAACAGGCGCGGGAACTGTTAGCCGAAACCCGTCACCATGACGAACATATCCACGAAACGATGCTGTCGCGGTCTAGTGAGGGATATTAGCAATAGTAGAGGTAGAGTTAGCATAGCCCCATGAGGGGAGACAAAACCACCTAGGAAGGTAGTTAGCAACCTACTTTCTTAGGTGGTAGATCTGGCTAATTATCGCCCAATGTTCCGACTGAATTAACTTGGCAATTTCCGTATTGTTCCGGTGGAATAATCACATCAGTCAGCCAGAGACTTTGAACATCATCCTCTCGGAGCCAGCCTCTGTCTCCTGGCTGTAGGGTGGTGATTTCCTCTAGGTTATCTATGGGTTGATTAATCCCTTGAGGGTCGGAGTCGTCCAATTCTGTCGGTAAAGGGGTATTATTGTCTGGTGTAGCTAGATTATGCGATGAGGGAACCGAACACACTTTTAACTCTACCCAAGTTCCGTCATTTTGGGTTGTTTGTCGTTCGAGAACCTGAAAGACACTATTGCTAGGAACTTCCCCTTTTAATTCCCCTTCCACAAAGTCTTGGTGCAATACAATAGGACTTGGGGGGATGTTATTCTGTATAGTGCGAGCAGAACTCAATTGGATGACTGATCCAAGCGGAACACCTGCGCCATAGGGGACAGTTGGGGTAGGGAGAGAAGGATCAGCGGGTCTGGTGGTAAGGGGGGTGCTAGTAGGCGGTTCGTCGGGTTCTGTGGTCTGATCACCCCCTAGGAATGTCCAAGCTAAGGCCCCGCCAATACCCAACAGTATTAAAATGCCTAATGATAATAACCAAATTGAACGGCTTTTGTTTTTGTCAACTACAATTAATTCGGTTTGCATAGCTGAGTCGTCAGAACCGCTGAGGTCTGATGAGCTATCGGCTATGGTGTCATCGTTGAGACTAATGGCGGTAGGAACGGAAATTTCCGGTAAGTCTTGAATTGTCTTGGGGGAAACTTGAAAATGCAGTAGGGCGATGGTAACGTTATCATGGCCGTTTTGGGTGTTGGCAATTTTCAAGAGGCGATCTCGTACTGATGGGAGGGTAGTTTGACCCTGCAAAACTGGTAAGATTTCGCTCTCCCAATATTGTTCTACCCGATCGCGATCGCTCAATCCATCGGAACATAGGACAAAGATACAATCGGAGTCAACGGGAAATCTCTGGATGGTAGGATGTAAATTGAGAGAGTGGGTAATTCCGAGGGCTTGAATTAGGGCTCCCGATGATACTTGCTGTAATGCTTCACGATAGATAGTATAGCCTAGTCTAACTTCTCGGGAGGCGACATCATCATCAAGGGTAACCTGGTAGCAACCCTCAGGTGTAATCCAGTAGGCGCGGGAGTCTCCAATATGGGTTAAATATATTTCATGAACATGAGCCAAAGCCATGACTATAGTAGTTCCCATGCGTTGACGACCCTGGCGCTCTTCGGTATCATTGCGATCGCTAATGGCATCGTTAGCAATACTAATGGCTCGCTTCAACCGATTGGTCAAGGAAAGGGGGTCCCAATTGGCGGGATGTAGGGGAATTTTTTCCATTTGTTCCCGTACAATTTCAATAGCTAAACCAGAAGCCACCTCGCCGCCTTCCTGTCCGCCAATACCATCGCAGACAATAGCCAAAGCCATGGAGTTTTCATCAATACCATCGTTGTACGCGGACCGATAGCAGGCATCCTCATTATGCGATCGCGTAGGACCTGCATCTGTGACGGTGACAATATCGACTTGTCTTTCTAAAGACCGTCCACAAATGACTAAGGCTTGGTCTAGTTGACTGGCCAAGCGCATCGACTTTCTAATTTCCCCGGCTATCAGTTGTTGGGTAAGTTGTTCCAAAAATTTCTGAATCCGGCGATCTGCTGTAGGAATTAACGATTGCCAAACTGACCCCAGTTGAGATAGTCCTGCGGCTTTAGCTTGGTAGCGTAATTCCAATAATCTGACCAGAGGCCCTTCTACCCGCAGCAGGTCAAAATCAAGTAGACTGGAAGCGACCCCCTGACAACTCAAGGGATACCACAATGTAGCTATCTGCCATAACCAGCTTAATTGACGCATGGCTGATGTTTCTTCCCAGACTTGGGATAGTAATGGTCGAAGTTCCCCCGACTTAGGTTCAATGGGGCATCCTTCTAACAGCCATATATCTTTTTTTAGGGGACTTTTGGCTGCAGGTATCCACCCATAGACCTGGGGAATGTGGAGTCGCTCAGAAAACAGTTTCAGGTAACAGGAAATCTCCTCGGCGGTAATATCATTTCCGGGAGTTTGCGGAAGTTGTTCGGGTTGAGTGTCCACAAAAATACGACCGCCCTGGCTGAGATAGCGATCGGCAATCAAAGTTCCAGCGGGCATATCCTCAAAGCCCGTAACGAGCGCCCATAGATAGTATTTTCGCATATCATTTTGCATAGAGGGTTCTCACATCTGGAGTAGCCACCAAATTGGGTTCAGGGAATATTTGGATACCAGACCAGAGTGTCTCGTTTCATACCAATACAATCGAGGGTTACGACACAGACAGCAGCCAAGCATTGGAACAACAACACATAGAGTGGTGCAGAAGGGGCGCGTGCGTCACGAAATGTAATCTTTTCGTGTTTTCCGAAAATTGTCGGGATGTGACGCACCCTACAGTTATTGGCGCTGAGTGACTGGCTGGTGTGAACTATTGTAGCGCTTATTATCTCCCAGTATAGTTATCATAGGACCGGGATTTATAGCACAAGACAGAAAAGTTAGGACGTATAGCACAAGACAGGAAAGTTAGGACGTATAGCACTAGTCAATACGGTTAGGACGCAGCCTTGAGAACAGAATCCATGGCATCATGGAGAGAATCAAACTGCTC
>NZ_JBIMLI010000217.1:0-5031 GCF_051859755.1 Limnospira sp. | reverse complement strand
AATTGGCAGCAGAACCCGCCCCGACAATTATTAATTATTAATTGTTAATTATTAATTATTAATTGAGGATGAGAATTGCCAGCAGAACCCGCCCCGACAATTATTAATTATTAATTGTTAATTATTAATTATTAATTGAGGATGAGAATTGCCAGCAGAACCCGCCCCGACAATTATTAATTATTAATTGTTAATTATTAATTATTAATTGAGGATGAGAATTAGCAGCCGAACCCGCCCCGACAATTATTAATTATTAATTGTTAATTATTAATTATTAATTGATGCCGAACTATTAAAATTATAGCTCATCACCCCAATAGTCAAACCATCATCATTAAGCTGGCTGCGAGTCAACGTTAAAGTGTCGCTATTAACATTCCTAATAGTTGCATTAGTCATCACATCAAGGAAATTATCAACCGGAACCAAATCGCAGTTATTCACGTCTGCAGCCAGAGTTTTATAGTGGGTGGGAATCACTAATCTAGGGTTGAGGGAAGCAATTACCGCCGCCGCTTCCGTCGGAGTATAAGCCTTCGGACCTCCACCCACAGGAATTAACAACAAGTCGGGGCGACCAATCAAAATCCTTTCTTCAATATTAATAGGTCCGGCTAACCCTCCCATGTGCAGAATTCTGATACCACCCTGAGTCCATAACCAGGCGACATTCTGACCAAACCTGCGACCTCTTTCACGGTCTTTAATAGTGCGAATACCTTGAATTTGGGTTCCTTGAAATTGATAAACTCCCGGTTCATGTAATAGCGCCGGATTATTGGGAAACCCATCAATCGACCCTTCATCAAGTAACCGACTGCTAATTAACACCAGGTCAGTCTCTATTTTCGGGCTACCAAATCCGGCGGTACATCCAATTTGTCGAAACGGATTTACCAGTATCCGCAAACCATCCCCAGTAAACAGAAAACTCGTATGTCCAAGCCAGCGAATAGTCAAGTTAGATTCACTGGGTGTCTGCGCTTGGGAAACCTGCCACCGCGCACCAAATCCCGCAGCCAAGGTAACTATAGCACTGGTTTTAGCTAGGTGGATAAACTGTCGCCGTTTCATAGCAATTATATGACCCAAATATTACCGAAAATTTACCGCTAATTGATTAGCTTTCTACTGCCATTAACCGACAACTCTTTAGGAAGTTCTTAATTAAGGTTTTCCCAGCCGTTGTCAAGATGCTTTCCGGGTGAAATTGCACACCCTGAATATGGGAATAATGGCGGTGTTGAACTCCCATAATTGTACCATCATCCACCCAGGCGGTAACTTCTAGCACCGGTGGACAGGTTTGGGAGTCTATGACTAAACTATGATAGCGCGTCGCGGTAAAGGGGTTCTCTAAATCGTGAAATACCCCCTTGCCGTTATGATGAATGGGGGAGGTTTTCCCGTGCATCAACTCTGGGGCTGAGATAATCTTCGCACCGAAGGCTTGACCGATGCTTTGATGTCCGAGACATACCCCTAAAATCGGTAAGGTTTTACCTAATTCTCGGATAATGGCTAGGGAAATTCCGGCATCTTCTGGGCGACCGGGACCGGGAGAAATGACTAAACCATCGGGTTTTTTATGTCTAATTTCTTCAACGGTGATGCCATCGTTTCGGTAAACTTCTATGCGATCGCCTACCGGATTTTCTGCCCCTAATTCTCCTAAATATTGCACCAGGTTATAGGTGAAACTATCATAGTTATCAATGACGATTATCAATGTCTATACTCCTTGCAGCCACAGTTGAGTTGCCGTTAACAAAGCTGGTAAAATCAGCACTCCCGCCACTAATAAAGCTGCCAAAGACGAGATTAACACAGCCCCCGCCGCGCAGTCCTTAGCAATGCGTGCCAATTCATGATACGACTTTCCTACCGTTAAATCAACTACCGACTCAATGGCTGTGTTCAACAATTCCAAAGCCATGACCGCGCTGATAGTTAAACCAATAATAGCAATTTCTACAAAGCTAAGATGCAACCAGAAACCGAGACTGACCGCTAAAGTCCCTATGGCTGTATGAATGCGAAAGTTGCGCTGGGTCCTGAATGCGTAAGCCACACCATTCCAGGCGTATTTAAAGCTAACCAATAGGTTATTGGCGATCGCCCAAGACTGAGATACTCGGTGGTTGGCGGTTTTCGTCTCTGGGGTGGTGGGAATATAGGCGTAGTTGACAGACCGAGGACCTAATGGGGTGGGAAGTGCCGAAACAGAGTTTTTTTTAGCTTTCATGGTTGGGTATCCTTAAATCAGCATTCTCTAGGAATATCAGGATTTCTGATCAATTCTGGGTGCAATGTAGCACAATCGTGGCTTAGTTCATATTTTCTTCCGACTCCCAGGCGTAACCTGAACCAATTTGCAGGTTAACCGTCTGTAATAGGGCTTTTTGCTGATCCAACATTCGAGTTAAACTGCGATCGTCGGGATGGTCCCACCCCAGTAGGTGTAATAACCCATGACTGGTCAACCATGCTAACTCGGTTGTAAGATTATGCCCTGCCTGTTGTGCCTGTCTAAATGCTGTTTCCACTGAAATTATTATATCCCCAAGATAGCAGGGATGCAATGAGAGGTGTTCTGCTGGCATCACAAGGCTGGTTTCTAGCGCCGCGAAGGATAGTACATCTGTAGCCTCGTCTAACTGCCTATATTGGGCGTTAAACTCCTGTATTTCCCTATCGTCCGTCAAACGCAGACTAAGTTCATATCCCTTAGCCGGGGGTAAATACGGATCAAGTTGTTGTAACCACTGACAAAACCATGATTCCCAGGTTTCTGGTGCGATCGCCTTTTCCGCCAGTTCCCCCAAGCGCAGAGACTCTCCCTCTTTCCCCCACCAGAAATTATCTTCAATATTAACTTCTAACTGCACCTTCTCACCCCCCAACAGCATTTAATCTTTAACGGGTAAGATAGGCGAGACCCACCAGCAAGCCAATGAGACCCACAGTAGTCAAGAAAAAGTGAAATAGTGATTTTGAACCTTTCCTAACCATATTCCGCATTGCCAGTTTCACATAACTCGGTTGCCCTTCAGTCGCCGAAACCCGAGTTTCTGGGTTAGTAGTTTCAGGCGAAACCGGAGTTTCTGGGTTAGTAGTTTCATTCGTAGTAGTCGGGTTAGTCATGGTCTAGGGTTAAAACATTCAATTAGTAACTTGCCATCAATTGTAAGCCATATTCAGAATTTCACAACTCCGGCGATACCCCCACCTACCCCCCAGACCCTCATTATCGAGTTCCCACCACCAAAACTAATTCCCCGGTGGGGTAAGGCGGGTTTATTCATAAAGTCGTGAGGAATTCAGCACCACCCCCATATCGTCCGTAAAGAAACCCGCTTTCTCCCCCAGAAGTCAAGAAACCCCGTTTCTCAGCCGAAACCCTAGGGCGGGTTTATTAATCGTGGTAAATTGAGAATTAACAGAGGAATTATCCGGCTACAATGTTCATTATAGCCAGGTTTCTCCCCCATCAGTCAAGAAACCCGTCCAAGAAACCCCGTTTCTCAGCCGAGACCGTAGGGCGGGTTTATTCATCAAGTCTTGGGGAAGGAACCCGCCCCTAAAATTAATTATTAATAATTAATAATTAATAATTAATAATTAATTGAGGTTTGGGGATATAGGGTAACGTTTAGTGCTATTTTCCGGCTGTATTCATCTCAATTTCTGGAAATCTCCGAGGTAAAAATATGAGTAATTCCACTCGCCGTCACTTTCTGCAATTCTTAGGCGCAGCCCTAGCCACCCTAGGAATTGACCCCGTTTTATTTCACCGAAAAACCCAACGCCATCGCCAAGTCTTAGCCCAGAGTACCTCCCGCAAACTCGCCTTACTCGTAGGAATTAACAGCTATTCCACACAGCCCTTAATCGGCTGTGTCAACGACATCTATTTACAGCGAGAATTACTGATTCACCGCTTTGGTTTCCACCCCCAAGACATCTACATATTAGAAGACAAACAAGCCACCAGAGACGGCATTTTAACCGCCTTTGAAGAATACTTAATCAAACAAGCCAAACCCGGAGATGTCGTAGTTTATCACTATTCTGGGCATGGTTCTCGCATTTTTGACCCCCAACCCATTCTCCGAGAAGTGGGAAGTACCCAACAACTCAACGGCACCTTTGTTCCCGTTGATGGCGACTTACCCCCTGGATATCCTAACGCACCAGGAAGCGTCAAAGACATTATGGGGCATACCTTATTTTTATTAATGTCCGCCTTACAGACCGAAAACGTCACCGTTGTATTAGATAGTTGTTTTGCCGGAGGTGCCACCAGAGAAGCGCGAGTCCGGTCTCGTGATGGTGGTCAAAACGTCCTAGTTTCCGACTATGAAAGAAGCTATCAGCAGCAGTGGTTATCACGCTTAAATATGTCCCCAGAAGAATTTGTTAACGGCTACCGCACCGGAGTTGCCAAAGGGGTAGTATTATCAGCCACAGCCCCCCATCAACTAGCGCGGGAAGTGAATGTTAATGGTTTTGACTGCGGCTTATTTAGTTATTTATTAACCCATTATATGTGGAATTCGGATAGTAATATACAACAGCTATTTACCAAAATCATCCCCGAAATTCCCAAAAACTTCTATCAACAGCCCCGTTATGAAGTCAAAGTAGGTAGTGGTTATCAACTCCAAACTCCCTATTTTATCAATAATCCGAACCCACCCGCCCAAGCCGTTGTCACCCAGGTAAGTGGCAGTAACGCCCAATTATGGTTAGGGGGGATTGATTTACGAAATGTCAGCAGTGGCACAATCTTAACCGGGGTAAATAGTACAGGAAAAGTCCGAATAATTGACCGGAATGGCATAGTAGCCCAAGCCGAAATCCAGGAACCAGTAACGGTAGGAACCCTATTGCATCAGGGAGGTTAATAGACTTATAACTTTCATTTATCCATTATCCCCCCTCTCGCCCTCACCCAGCTTTATTCGGAGGTTGGGTTGAGGAACGAAACCCCACATTATGGCTCAATTTGCGGGGATTGACTGACTC
>NZ_JBIMLI010000216.1:0-5032 GCF_051859755.1 Limnospira sp. | reverse complement strand
GGCTAAAGCCGCTTGAGTCGGTTTTCCTCTCCGTGATCAATCACGGAGCTTCCAACCCTCCCAGGAGTTTTACGTGATTGATAGGGTCTAACTTCTGTTAGGGATATGGCAAATATCCGACTTAATCAATCAACGGAACCAGTAGCAGAATCAGCCGCTTAATTCGGTTAGTTTGTAGAGCGGAAGATATCAAGATCCTGCTACCTCACCAATGAAAGTCCGCCGTGATTTTCAAATCTTGCGGAATTTAATTAGAGACCGATGTAGGTTCGTAGCAGTGAACCCGGCTTACGGTACTGGTGGGCTTTTACCCCTGGTGCTAAGGGGTGGGTATGCTTTGCGCTAGTTGCTTAATCAACGTATACAACAGCCATAGATTTGGATTTCTTTGCGAAGTCAACAGACAGATCAGGTGGTGTCTACTATCTAGGAGGTGAAACCAAAATTGACACCCACAAAATATGCACAATTTCTGAATTTTTTAACAGAAGAATTATCAATTTCCCAGGCTTCTATTGAGGCGGCACAGAGGGTACATAAGCGGTCAGAAGAGAAACATAAGTATCCTGATCCAAGTCCCCTATCGATGACACTTTGGCAATATGGACTTGTGACCCTTGAACAACTTGAGAAAATCTTTGATTGGCTGGCAACAGCTTATTGAGATCTAAAAGCAGAAACGGGGTTTCTAGGTTTTTGATGGTCTCACCAAGATGGTCATAGAAACCCAGTTTCTGGCTATGATGGCGCTTTAACTGTCAAACTTTATTTTAGTTCAACTGTTGGAGGGTAGTTTCTAAGGCAGCGATCGCACAAAGAATATCGCGATCGCAAACAAAACCCAAATGCCCAATACGGAAGATTTTACCCTTGAGGTGATCTTGTCCTCCAGCCAAAACGATATCAAACTGTTTTCGCATGATAGAGCGCACCTTTTCCGCGTCTATAGACTCAGGAGGGCAAACCGCAGTTATAGCGGGACTAGCAGCATGATCGGGGGCAAATAGGGGCAAATTCAGGCCTTTGACCGCATCCCGTGTCATGGTCATTAAGCGATGATGACGGGCAAAAATATTCTCTAACCCCTCGGCTTTCATCATTTGCAAACTCACCTGGAGTGCATAAAACAGATTAACCGGGGGGGTAAAGGGGTTAGTATTTTTAGCTGCGGTTTTCCGGTATGGTCCCAGGTCGAAGTAATAGCGGGGTAGGTCAGCGGTTTTGTAGGCTTCCCATGCTTTAGGACTGACAGAGACAAAAGCTAGTCCTGGGGGAATCATATAACCCTTTTGGGAACCGGACCCTACCACATCTAATCCCCATTCATCAATAGGAAGATTAACAGCGCCTAAACTGGTGACTGCATCAACAATAATTAGGGCTTCCCCGTGGTTTTTGACGTGGCGGTTGATGGTTTCCAGGTCATTGAGAACCCCGGTTGAGGTTTCGCTGTGGGTGATAATGACTGCTTTAATTTGCTTTTCGGTGTCCGCTTCGAGGACTTCGCGGAATTTTTCGGGGTCTAGGGGTTGTCCCCATTCAGCGGAAATGATTTCTACATTTAACCCGTATGCTGTAGCGACTTCCGCCCAGCGATCGCCAAATTTACCGTTACAACCACATAAAACGCGATCGCCACGTTTGAGGAAATTAATAATTCCGGCTTCCATTGCACCAGTCCCGCTGGCGGTAAGGATTAAGACATCATTTTGGGTTTGGTGTAGCCATTTGAGGTTTTCTTGTACCTCCGCCATAATTTGACTAAAATCACCGCTGCGGTGTCCTATGGGGTGTTTAGCCAGGGCGAGTAATGCTTTTTCGGGTACTGGGGTTGGTCCCGGAATCATCAACATTAACTTATCATCCATTGCGGTATCTATCCGTATTTGTACTAGGTTAGGGGGAACTAAATATTCTACTGGCTTTTAAGCTCTAGCTAACATTTGTTGCAGGGCGATTTGAGGATCTGGTTGTTTAACCAGGGATTCCCCGATTAAGACGGCTTCCGCGCCAGCTTGGAGTACAATATCTAGGTCGGTGCTTTGATGCAAACCGGACTCACTGACCACCAGGATATTACTGGAGTTGATTTGCGATCGCCGTTTTTCTAATAGGGTGGTTGTGGTGTTGAGGTCTACGGTAAAATCGGAGAGGTTGCGGTTATTTATGCCAATCAGGTTAACTCCATCAAGTGCCAAAACGCGATCGAGTTCCGCGAGGGTATGAACTTCTACCAGGGCAGTCATGGTGAGCATCTTAGCAATTTTGAGAAAATATTGCAGATCCTGGTCAGACAAAATGGCTGCAATTAGCAAAACTGCATCAGCCCCATGTAGTCGTGCTAGATAGAATTGATAGGGGTAGATCATGAAATCCTTGCACAGTAGGGGCAGATCTACGGCGGCGCGGACTTTCGCGAGGTTTTCAAAGCTACCCTGAAAGAATTTTTCGTCAGTTAAAACGGAGATACAGCTTGCGCCGCCAAGTGAGTAACTTTTAGCGATCGCCACACAGTCAAAATCTTCTCTAATTATGCCTTTACTAGGGGAGGCTTTTTTCACTTCTGCGATGACGGCGGGACGGGTAGCCGAGGTTTTTAGCGCCCCCAGAAAATCCCGACAGGGGGGCAAGTCCATCACCCGTTTTCTTAATTCTAGTAATGGTAGGCGATCGCGTTTTTGGCTAACTTCCTTTTCTTTTTGCCAGACTATTTCTTCTAATATATGTCGTGGTTTAGCATCTGGTGTGACTATTTGGTAACTGAGATTGAGGACATCAACAGAAGGGTTAGGAGAATGGCGGCGAATTTCGATCATAGTTTCCGTAAAATTATCATCAGCTATCTAAGAATTATATGTCGAGTCCGCCCATAGTATACTGACATAATTTTAACCAATCACAGTTGGGAGGATAGGGAGGAAAACCCCGCCGCCAAGCTATAGTCATGACGGTGGGAGTTTCCATAACTACCGGATATGTTAGGACTTATTGAATTGTAAACCGTTTTCTTCAGCATAGCGACCCATAAATCGCATAAACCTATCCCACTCTTCAGGGCTTCTCATTAAGTAAGTCGCCTCAATATCGGTAGCTTTACCATTAATGAATTTTCCCTTAACTTCACGAGTGACAATTTCTCCTTCCTCGTCAATCAAATACATCCCAGTAATTTCCTCAGTCGCATCATCAGCCAAAGCCTTGGGATTTTGGAAACGAAATGTAGCCGTTCCTTGGCTACCATCTCGGGAACGAGTCAATCGCACATCTGGGATTACTTCTTCGTCAACTCCCCGTGAAAATTGAATTGAAGCCATAAATAACTATGCAGTCAAATACTAAACATTTGCCAGCTTAACATTTTTCGATCGCCCCTGTCTCCCTAAAAAAACAGACTCTGGCGCTACATAGCTACCACATTTTGCAAAATTTGTCAACCCCCAAATGGGAATCCCACGCCATGACATGATCGGAATATTTAGCGTGGGAGCAGGTTAGTTAGTAGCCGCCGGGTTCTTCCTCATATTCCGGCATTTTCTTTTTGTCAGGAATATTGACACGGGGGGCTTTATAAGGTTTAGGGGTTTCATCATCAGCCCAAGCATCAGACTCCACATCATCCTCATATTCATACTGATATTCTCGGGCATAGAGACGTTCTTGGCGGGGCGGTTCTATCGGCACATATTCCGCATCATCATAATCATCTCGTTCAGCATCTCCCCAGTTATCATCTTCATAATCATCATAAACTGGTTCAGGCTGTCTAACGGGGGGAGGGGCGATCGCCTCTTGCCAGGTTTCTTCTTCTTCCCAGGCTTCCTCAACCGGGGCGGGGGTGCGATATTGTTGTTGTGGTGGTGCTTGAGGAACACCAGTACCCAATTGGTTAGCAGGTTTAACCGTGGGGGGATAATACATTCCTTCTTCTTCGCGGTTCCAGGGTGCTTCACCCAGTCCGAGACGTTCCAGAACACCGACCGTCAACTGTTGAAGTTGATCTTCCGAGCCTTCAAAGACAATTAAGCGGTTCGGACCACTACTAACGATCGCATCTATGGAAAGTTCATAGGTACTAATAACCTGATCTGGAATTTGTGGGAAACCCAGAGAGGCAATAATAATGGATTCGAGCTTACCATCACGGGTATCGAAGCGGAAGCCCCGCACTCGTCCGAGGGGTTCTCCGGTTTCTGTAATTACCTCACTGTTGATCAAATCGCTGTAACCTTCTATATCAACATCATCTTCAAGAACCTGGTCGTTATCCACCAAGATCACGTCGCCGATCTCACAGATCCTGTTGAGATAGATGTATTTAGGGAGTCCAGCCACAGCCAGAAAATTGTCTCGCAACCCCAGGGCTACAATTTCTCGTCGGTCCACATCAACCCACAACTGGCTAACGACTCCTAGTCGCTTACCGCGATCGCGGGTAATCACTTGAGTGCCGAGAAGATCGGAACGTTGGCGGATATGTTCAGATGTCATACTTGGCTAAATTTAATTCCAAACGTAAATATATGTTACCGGGTCAACTTACTACAGTTTGATACCCAGAACCTGAGTATAAGCCCCCCTAGCTTGTGTGACCCCAGGTCTGCTGGGAGGCTTCCATCATTGGGCGACGCAGACTAACCACAATAAACTGGGCTTGTTCTGCTTCTCCTTTAATCATTTTAGCTAATAGTTCCACATTTGCCCCGTCGAAGAACATATCGACCTCATCGAAGGCATAAAATGGGGAGGGTCGGTAAGGCTGGAGGGCTGTTAGGGACTTCTCCCCTCCCGACATATAAGCCATGTAGGTTGGGTGAAACCCAACTACTGGGTAGGTTGGGTGAAACCCAACATCACTGATAGGGTGAAACCCAACATAACTGAGAGATGTTGTTGTTGGGTTCCGTACCTCCACCCAACCTACTAAATAGGCGATCGCCTTACCTCCTGGGTAGGTTGGGTGAAACCCAACATAACTGAGAGATGTTGTTGTTGGGTTCCGTACCTCCACCCAACCTACTAAATAGGCGATCGC
>NZ_JBIMLI010000215.1:0-5052 GCF_051859755.1 Limnospira sp. | reverse complement strand
CTTGTGGATTTACAGTGTTTGAATAACTGGTTTACCAAGTGTTGTTACTGTGCTTAATGATTGAGATAAAGGCTGTAGTGCGATCGCTGATTTATTACCTGGGGCTATTTCTCAGCACATGAAAAACTGCCCGGAAGAAGTGGCGAAGGCTTTAGCGCAGGAAATAGCGATCGCTCTTCGTGAGCAAAGAAAATTAGATCAAAATGCCATAGCTAATGCTTTAGCGCCAGAAATGGGTAAAGCTATTAAGGAGCAAATTCGCCTAGAAAGTGATGCGATGGTAGATGCTTTATATCCGGTGATTGGTAATACCATCAGTAAATATCTAGCCGAGGCTGTTCAGAATATTAACGACAAAGTAGCTAATGCTTTTAGTGTGGAGGGAGTGGCGCGGAAAATTAAAGCTAAAGTTAAGGGGGTTTCGGAAGCAGAATTAATCCTTCAAGAATCTATACCTTTTGCAGTTCAAGCCATATTTTTAATTCATAAAAACTCAGGGTTAGTGATTTCGGAGGTGCAGGCTTCTGGTAGCTATAGCCTTGAGTCAGAAATGGTGGCAGGGATGTTAACTGCTATTCGCAGTTTTGTGAATGATTGCATTGTCCAAATTAATAATTATTCAGAACTAAATGAGATTGAGTATGGGAATTCTAAAATCATCCTAGAGGTGGCAGGTTACTGTTATTTCGCTGTGGTAACTAAAGGGGAACCCAGCCCAGAATTTATCACAAAAATGCGACAAACTATGGGTATAATTGTTTGAGATTACGGAGAATTGATCGAGAATTTTGATGGCGATCGCGACAATATTCCGATTGCTGTACATCAGTTATTAGAAAGTTTAATTCAATTTGTAAGTGAACAAAGACTGAAGCGAGTACCTGTGGCTCTAATCAGTTTAGGGGTATTGAGCGGGTTGTTAATTTTAATTCCCTGGGGATATTTTTCTTATCAAGAATACCTACAAAGACGCATAGCAGATAAAACCGCCCAAACCCTAGCGGCAACTCCTGAGTTAGCGATTTATAAGATTGCTGTCTCAGTGGAAGGTGAGCAATTAAGACTGAGTGGAAAGGTTCCTAATGAAAGATTACGGGAATTAGCGGAAAACTTAGCTGTATATACGGCTTCTGACTTGCAGATAGATAACCAAATTATCGCTGTTGATGTACCGCCAGAGCCTATAGTAACGGCTGGAGAAGTGGAACGCATGACGGGGATTTGCAATGAAATGGCTTGCGTTAATATTGAAAGCAATTATAGCGATCGCCAAGTTATTATTAGTGGTCAAGTCAGACACATGAGAGATGCTCAAATAATTCCCGCTGCCTTTGATAATATTCCCGGCGTCAAATCAGTTTTTAGCACCTTAAAAATAGATCCAGTCCGCATAGAAAATCGCATCTACTTTAATTTCGGTTCAGCACAAATTAACCCCCAGGATATGAAAATCATAACCAGAATAACAGAATTTTTGGATCAGTATCCAAAACTGTCGCTGAGAATTATTGGTCATACAGATCTCAGGGGAAGTGCTGCTATAAATCAGCAATTAGCCCTCAATCGAGCGACAGCAGTTCGCGACGCTTTGACCAAACAAGGAATCGACCCCAAGCGCCTAGAGATAGTAGGTAACGCCCAGCCACCTACAGATGTTATATCTCATCAGCCTTTCTTATTGGGGAGAACTGTGGTATTTGAAATAATAGACAACCCAGACGATAACCAGGGAGAACAACCTTAATCAAATGTCTACAATTTCTAAAAAAATGTGTATGGTTGGTGATTTCAGTGTGGGAAAAACCAGCCTAATTCGGCGTTTTGTAGATCGTCAATTCAGCGACCAATATCTGTCAACAGTGGGGGTGAAAATTTCCCGCAAAGCGGTTGAATTACAGAACGTCAAACAGCAAGAAACGGTTAATTTACAGTTGTTAATTTGGGATATAGAAGAGCACACCAAATTTAAAGCCATTGCGCCTTCTTACCTACAGGGAGCCAGTGGGGTGATTTTGGTAGCCGATCTCAGTCGCCAAGAAACTATTGAGCGGTTAATTGAACACTTGAATTTGTTTTCATATATGAACCCGAAATGTGAAATAATTGTAGCCTTAAATAAGGCTGACTTAGTGGCGGAAAAAGACCTGGAAAAATTGACTCAATATGTACCCCAACCGGTTGCCGAAAAAGCCCTGGGTATTTATCAAACTTCGGCTAAAACCGGTGATTATGTGGATGAAATATTCCAAAAATTGGCTTACAGTATGGTGGTTAAAATTTAATCATTCCCAATTTTAGGAGGGCGCGAATCAGGTATAATTAGTGAAAATCAGGGTCTCAAACAAGATTGAATATACCAGAGGATTATATGAAGCAACTTGGCTCCCAAATTGTAGTTCCCCATCACTTAGAATATTTAATTGTTGATGCTAATTTAACCATCTGTGAAGTGTCAACCAACGTGGATCGTTTTTCTGAGGAACCGGAGCAATTTAAACCGGGTGAAGATATCCGCAATGGTTTACCAGAACTATTCGGAACTGAGGAGATGTTAATAGAGGTATTGCGGGGAGAGTTACCATCTTTTTAACTAAAAGCAATTGGTCGTTTTCCTGACCCCAACTCCCCCCTTTACTTAGATTTTTTTGTCAATCGCTATTATGATGATCAGAAACAAGAATATCAGCTAATTATCTTTTTTTCTGATGTGACAGATAGAATGGTTTTAGAGCAGAAATTAGTTCAAAGTACGAACGAAACTATCCTGTTATTACTAGCGTTAGCGGAAAGTGAAGGAAAATATCGAGATTTATTTGAAAATGCTAGTGATTTAATTCAGTCTTTTGGGATGGATGGTCATTTTATCTATGTCAATAGAGCTTGGAAAGAAACCCTGGGATATACTGAATCTGAAATATCTAATATCACTATTTTTGATATGATTCATCCTGATAATAAATTTCATTTTTTGCAGATTTTAGCTCGCATAATGGCGGGAGAGTTGGTCAATTATATTAAAGCAGAATTAATTACTAAAGATGGTCAGAAAATTTCCGTAGAAGGTAGTATTAATTGTAAATTATAAAATGGTAAAGCGATCGCCACATGAGCCATTTTACGGGACATTACGGAACGCTTATTAACAGAAGCAGCTTGACAGCATGAGCGAGAACAAACGGAACGTCTTTTACTTAATATATTGCCTAAAAAAATTGCTGATAAGCTGAAACAACAACCGGGTAGCGGAAATTTTTGCGGAAGTTACAGTATTATGTGCTGATATTGTCGGTTTTACCCAGTTAGGATCGGAACTTTCTCCTGTGGATTTAGTCAACTTTTTAAACAAAATTTTTTCGGCTTTTGATATGCTTACAGAAGCCTATGGATTGGAAAAAATTAAAACTATTGGAGATGCTTATATGGTAGTGGGAGGACTCCCACACCGTCGAGATGATCATGCTATTGCTATTGCGGAAATGGCTATTAATATGCAAAAAGTTATGGCTGAATTAAATAAGACACAAAGCCGAACATTAAGTATCCGCATCGGTATTCACAGCGGACCAGTAGTGGCGGGTGTGATTGGTTTGAAAAAATTTATTTATGATTTATGGGGTGATACGGTTAACACTGCATCTCCCATGGAGTCCCATGGCGTACCTGGTAAAATTCATGTTTCTGAGGATACTTATCAACTCCTACAACATCAGTATTTATTTGAAAAGCGAGAGATGATAGATGTCAAAGGGAAAGGTAAAATGATTACCTATTTTTTGTTAGTACCCAAAAGAAATACGAGCCTTAATCATAGTGAAGCCACAACTAATGTGAATTGATAACTTGTCACGGTTAACTATTTACTGTTATGTATCATCTGGTTTTTTGCCCCCGTTGCGAACATTAATCAATCGGTTGAGGAGATCAAACCAAAATGAAGAACCCATGGATATAGCGATCGCTGTTAATAGCCAACCACCAATGACTCTAAGAATTGTCAATCCCGAAATTTCACCGCCGAATTGGTAGGCTAAATTAGCGGAACTCCAACCCAAAGGAAGAGCTAAGAGTTTCTCTTGTGCTATCTTGATAAAATCGCGACTGACAATGGTTTCACAGTCGTTTTTATCTAAGGAATTTTGACTTAAACAATTGATATAGTTTTGCCAGGACTCACTATCACTTAAAATTATCTGAATATCTTGGCTAACTTGTTGGCGAATGACAGGTTCTAAAGAGAGGCGGTTAGCAATATTTATGCTATCCACATTCATGATGACAGCCACACCAAATCCGAGTGCTAAAATCATCAAATTAACGCGACGCTTAAATACACCAGAAGCGCGTTCCATTGATTGATTAAACCATGCCATTATTTGATTTTCTAAAGCCTTAATAAAATCATTTTCAAAGCAATTAATTTGTGCTTGATTAGCGAGCGATCGCATTAATCCTATATGTTCCGGCTTGAGAATTTTGGCGACGGGTTGAGAAGCGATCGCCTCCTTAAAATCATCCACAGATAAAGTGACAATTTTTGATTCTTGTCCCGCCGTTTCCATCAACACACTAATCAACGCCAAAGAAAAGGTATCATCAGGAATATAAGAAGGACCCACACCCCGGTTAAATCTATCAATTTTATAATCTTGTAAAGACCCGATTAAAGGATGATTATAAATCTTTTCGGTCATGGGTTCCCCCAAAATACTCTGAATAGATGCTTTCAGATTTTTGGCGCGCCAGTCAAACAAATAAGAGGCAATAAGTTCCTGTAAATTTGAGACGAAAAGACTAAAAATCAGGTAAATAAAAAACAGACCGATAGCCACATTCACTAAAGCGGGTATATTCATAATTTGGGTGGGTGATTAAATCAGCATTTAATTAATCAATTATACCTCTGGGACACAATTAATTAGGGTGATGCCCCCAATTATCTATAGGATAATCCCCAATCAATGTTAAAATAACTATAATGTGCGAGACGTTTAGGAGTCAAATAAGGCTGCAATGCCTGAAATAACCTCCTAGAGGGCAATTAGACCTTCAACC
>NZ_JBIMLI010000214.1:0-5076 GCF_051859755.1 Limnospira sp. | reverse complement strand
CCAGTTAAGGCTATAGCTGGTCAGCTACCTGAAAGGGGGGCACGAAGCCCCCGTGCTTCAGCCGGGGGTGCTGACCCACGCGAAATGGTGAGTTGAACGGGAAAACCTAATTTAGCTACCCATAGTAGCAGAACGCCTTAGCTAAGACAAGATATGATCGGCAGATCCGGGAATATGACGAACTACAAGCTGTCACGCTTAGAGAATCAGCACGATCGCAGCCAGCCAGTTGGTTTGAGGAAAAACCCTGTGATGCTGAGTAAAGTTGCACCTTGGCATCTGTGCTAAAGCCATTATACCCATAAAGTGAAATTAATGCAATCGGTGCGTTTCCTCGTTCAACTTTACCCGGTCCCGACTATGTTAAATCCATTAGACTCCCCACCCAACCCTACTGTCATCCTGAATAACCGTTACGAGATCCTATTGGCGATCGCCAGCGGTGGCTTTGGCGAAACCTTTTTGGCGGAGGACAACCAAATGCCCTCTCGCCGCCGTTGTGCCATCAAACGCTTAAAACCGAAAGCTGATGACCCGAACGTTCATCATATCATCACGGAACGTTTTAGGCGCGAGGCGACAGTCTTAGAAAAATTAGGAGAAATTAGCGATCGCATTCCTAGCCTGTATGCTTATTTAGAAGAAGACGGCCAGTTTTACTTAGTCCAGGAGTGGATAGAAGGAGAAATTCTGACCAGTCGCATACAGCAACAGGGGTCGATGTCGGAAACCCAAGTCCGGGATCTTTTGTTAAACCTGCTACCAGTCCTCCACACCATCCACAGCCATGGTCTAATTCACCGAGACATCAAGCCAGACAATATCATCCTGCAACCTCCCCACTACAAACCAGTTTTGATTGACTTTGGCGCGGTTAAAGAGATTATGGGGACTGTGTTAAACTCTCGCGGTAATCCCACCCCCTCCATGGTCATTGGTACACCGGGATTTATGGCTTCTGAACAGGCGACGGGACACCCGTTTTTTGCCAGTGATTTGTTCAGTCTGGGAGTCACTGCTATTTATATGTTGACGGGGAAAACCCCCCAGGAGTTAGCCATCGATGAAAACACGGCGCAAATTCAATGGCGGCACTTAGTCCCAACGGTGAACCCAGAATTTGCGGATATTTTAGATCGCGCCACTCGTTTTCACCCTAGCGATCGCTTTTCTGATGCTCAAGAAATGCTGACCGCCTTAGAAGGATTATCCCATCCCATAGCATCGACGGAAATTTCTGTTCCCCCTTCGACAGTCATTTTTCCCAAAGCCACCTCACCGAAGCCACCCCAACGGCGACCCGATTGGCAAATCCCGGCTATAGTAGGTGTGATCTTAGGGATTCTCGCCGGTTTAGGATTGACCATATTTTGGCATTCGCAGTCAGAACCCAAGGAATCGGAAGCGATCGCCGAAACCTATCAACTACCCCTATCATTTTATTTTATTGGGGATTCTGCCTTTTATAGTCCCCAGCAAGCCAAAAATAAACGTCATTCCCTGTTGGAGGACGGCTACACCCAGGCTGATTTTTTCTGGTCAGCCAACTATAGCAACCTATCGAGCCATAATTCCTACCAAGTCTATAGCAAGTGGTTTGAGACTCAAGACGACTGCGAAGCCGCTTTAAAAGAGTATCATCAATATAACCCCAATTCTTATTGTGGATTTGCGACTAAACTTTAACCCCCTGTTCAAAACTCCCCATTCTCGATTATCGATTTTGGCAAATCTATCGCTCCCAATAATTCTTGCCAATCTTCTCGGTAAATGGGATTTTCCGGTTGTTCTTCTCGGAACTTCATCACCAGAGTTAACAGGTCGAACCAGATACTGTTGGCTGCATAAACTAGAGCCAAATCTCGACCGGATTTGTCTCGGATTTGTGCTTGTAAATCCTGGTCAAGTTCCCGTTTTAAGACTTCACCCCTGACGACTAAATCCCCAGTGCGATCGCTCGGTTCGCAAATAATTGACAAACGCCAATAGTAGTTAGTTTCGGTTTCCTCCAAATAAATATCTTCCGGGAGAGTGACTGCTATCAGTCCGGGGTTGACAGTTAAGCTAAATTCAACCAGGCGGTTTTTCCGAGGGTCTTGTAGTTCAAATTCCGCCGACCAGGATGAATCTTTAGATGCCGTTAAGTAAAACCAAAATTTCGGGTGCGCCGATAGGGTATAGCCCCAATTTTGGGTAGGAACTAAAGCGGTGATTTGGGTGTTTCTGGTGCAGTTTCCCCGCCCTCCAGCGCTACTGCTGCGATCGCCTGGTCTACCGCGATCTGGGAGTTGAAAATTGAGAGATTCTCTGATATTATCAGAGGTATGCGGTGCTGTATAATGCTGGGTTTACCGACTATCGGAAACCTGGAAAACAGAGGTATTTAATGCCAAGAGTAGGGCGAAAATCCCCACAAAAATTGTGTTTAAAAAAATCATAAAAACGGTTTATGGCGCGGGGGAAAAACCCCAAAATTCTATTCCCTCGTGGTCTAAATATAGTGGTTATGCTTCCAGTTTCTGAGTACCGGTTTTTTGAGGATGATTGCCGTCAGGGCAAAACCATTACCAGAGGTAACCAGAGGTATCCAATACCCTACCATAAAGCTGACAAAACAGATACCATATATGATAACTATGCTTATCTGCGTGTGTCCTTCCAGACCATCAACCGCTGGGAGAAGGGACGGGCCACCCCCTCCCCGATGGCAATGACCCTGATTGAGTTGCAGTTGCGGCAGATGAGAGAGCGAGGGGCGGATTTGATGTCCGGCTTATTTTTCAGAGTAGGTGCTTTCTTTGAGTGCGATCGCCTAGATTCAGTTTTTAAAAAAATCCATATTGTCCATTTTCTAAAAAGTTCCATCCCTGAATGCCAAAGTCCAAAAAAACCCAATCCACCTCCAAGCAAAACGGAAACGGAGCCAATCTCGGTTTTGAGCAAACCCTGTGGGCTGCTGCCGATAAAATGCGCGGCCACATGGATGCGGCTGAATACAAGCACGTCACCTTGGGGCTGATTTTCCTCAAGTACATCTCTGATGCCTTCCAGGAACGCTACGATGACCTCGCAGCAAGGCAAGAAACAGACTACACCGACCCCGAAGACCGCGATGAATACGTTGGGGAAAATATGTTCTGGGTGCCGCAAGAAGCGCGATGGTCAACAATTCAAGCCAGCGCCAAGCAACCGGATATCGGCAAGCGCATTGATGAGGCGATGCTGGCGATCGAGAAAGAAAACCCTCGACTCAAGGGCGTTTTACCGAGTAACTACAACCGCCCCGACCTGGATAAGCAACGCCTAGGGGAACTCATCGACCTGATTAGTACCATCGGATTGGGCGACGCTGAGAACCGCTCCAAGGATATTTTGGGGCGAGTTTATGAATATTTTCTGGGACAGTTTGCCGAGAAGGAAGGTAAGGGTGGCGGTGAGTTTTACACGCCGCAGTCCGTGGTTAGGCTGTTGGTTGAGATGATTCAGCCGTACAAGGGACGAATCTATGACCCTTGCTGTGGTTCCGGTGGAATGTTCGTGCAGTCCGAGAAATTCGTGGAAGCGCACGGGGGACGTAAAGGCGATATTGCCATTTACGGCCAAGAATCGAACCCGACAACGCGGCGACTGTGCTTGATGAATCTCGCCATTCGCGGGATAGATGGCAACATCGGCGACAGACAAGCGGATAGTTTCACCAACGATTTACACAAAGACTTGAAGGCAGATTACATCCTGGCGAATCCTCCATTTAACATCAGCGATTGGTGGAATGAGAAGCTGGCAGAAGACGTGCGCTGGCAGTACGGGACACCACCGAAGGGAAACGCTAACTATGCTTGGATTCAGCACATCATTCACCATCTCGCACCGAATGGGATTGCTGGGTTCGTGTTGGCGAATGGTTCGATGAGTTCCAACCAGTCTGGGGAAGGGGATATCCGCAAAGCCTTAATCGCTTCGGATTTGGTGGATTGCATGATTGCCTTACCGGGACAGTTGTTCTACACCACCCAGATTCCTGCTTGTCTGTGGTTTGTAGCGCGGGACAAGTCGGGCAAACCCACTGCTGGACACAAACCTTGCCGCAACCGCAAGGGTCAGACCTTATTTATTGATGCTCGGAAGTTGGGGGTGTTGATTGACCGAACCCATCGGGAACTGATTGATGAGGAACTCGCCCGCATTGCTGGAACCTATCAGGCATGGCGCGGGGAATCGGGGGCGGATGAGTATGAGGACCTGCCGGGATTTTGTAAGAGTGCCACTCTGGAGGAAATCGCCTCTCATGGTTATGTGCTGACCCCAGGGCGCTATGTGGGGGCGGAGGAACTGGAAGAGGATGATGAGCTGTTTGAGGAGAAGATGGAACGGTTGACGAAGAAGTTGTACGCACAGTTTGAGGAAAGTGCCAAACTAGAAGCAGCGATTCGGGAAAATTTGAGGAGGTTAGGGCTATGAGTCCATTGCTACAAAACCTATTGCAGCAAGTTGAGCAGTTGTCCTATGAAGAACGGTTAGAACTGATTAGCGGTGTAGCACAGAGTCTGAAATCTCAGCCACACCAGACCAGCCCTAAACGGAAACTTAGTGAATTTCGCGGGATGGTAAAGCACCCATTTTTTGGCGAGGATGCTCAGGAATGGGTGACGCGAACTCGTCGAGAAGGGGATGAGCATCGGGAACGAGTCCTCAGAGGCGAATTATGAGGATTGATGAGGCGCTTTCTGGGGTATCGCGGCTGTTTTTAGATACATCGCCTGTTGTGTATTTTGTGGAGGAAAATCCTGATTTCTGGCCGCTTGTCAGGATGATTTTTGACCGGATTGAGAATGCAGGATTGGTGGGTGTTGTGGGGCCTATCACCCTGGCAGAATGTCTGGTAGTCCCCTACAGAACGGGAGATGTGAAGGGACAAAGAGAGTTTAGAGAGCTGCTAACGAACACAGAGAACATTCAATTTGTAGAAATTGGTCAATCGATGGGACAACTGGCAGGGGAGCATGATTTAATCTCAAATTAGGTTAATATTTTAGGGCAATAGGGTCTAATAAGCGAGAAGAGTTGAGGATAAAC
>NZ_JBIMLI010000213.1:0-5117 GCF_051859755.1 Limnospira sp. | reverse complement strand
CATAGTTACCCTTTCCCCCCACTGTAGGGAGTTTAGTAGCACTACTCATTTTTTACTCACTTGTTACTCTACTACGGTTTTGAGTAACACCTAAGTAACAGTAGAATGGGGGTTATAGGCTATGTATCAGGTTCAATACCCGCCGCCCGCAATTGGGCGATTAATTTTTCAGATCGTTGACGTTCCTGGTCTAATAGTTCAGTCGCCCATAGGAGTAGGTTTCCCTGTTGATCCCACCAACGTAGCCAGTAGCCAGTGAGATTTTCGCGGGTTCCTTGCTCTGCACCTAAGAAAAGCTGCATTTCTGGTATCCAAAATCTGCCCTGTTCATTAGGTGACTCTAGGTGATATCGTTGGTTCTCGTCTAAACGGTAGAGTTCTAATGTGCCTGTGTCTGTATCAAAAATGCCATAATTAGGTACTTGCAGAATCTGTTGATAGAAAAAGAACTTTCCAGGAGGATAGGTTTCTTTTATTGAATATTCACTCCCACCTGGATCTGATAAAAATTCTAGTACCAGTGCGGGAATATCCCCTTGTAGTCGGGGGGTATAACTACGAACTACCTCTTCCCGATTGACGGTAATTTGCGGAATATACGCCCAATCTGGCGCTTTTATGCTTATTTTACCGTTTATGGTGGCACAAATGCCGTAGTTGGTCGGAGTGAGCGATGTTTCTGGCAGTTTTCCGGCTAACCTTAAACTTTCGGTAACGGCTGCTGCTAGGGCTGGTTGATATATATTATCCACGGGGTCATCGGGTAACACAAAATCATCTGGCAACTTTTCCCAAGTGATAGTGTAAGTTGGGGAAGTGGCTAACATGACTAACCTTGCAGGTATTTGAACACTTTGATGATATCACAATTTGAGAAAGTGGATCTATATTTTATCGGAATTTAGCGAAGATTTATCCAGGGGTTCTCTTTGAGTCCTTACCCATTCTTTTTGGGGTTTAATGAAATAGGTTAAATATAGGGGAATTTTCCACAGTATATACAGGGGGATACCTAAGAGGGTTTTGAGGGGGATAAGCGATCGCCCAAAATTTGCCCAAGCCATACCAATGGCAGTAGTTAGCAGCAGCCCCTCTAGGGCTATGATGATGGTGGGAATAGCAGAGACTCCTAGGCTACTAGCGATTAAGGATATGGCGGATGCACCGACCCACAAAATTACCAGAAGGGAGAGGGGGGGAACACATAGATCTAATGCCATTTGTAACAGTTCAAAACGTCTTTGGCTTAGGGAGGCTTTGAGCAGGCGCGGCACTTGAGTTTTCAGGGTTTGTAAATGACCGTGTTCCCAACGGGTGCGTTGACTGGTGCTGGCGGTTTCGTCTTGGGGAAGGTATCCAATTACTTTGGCTTTGGCTGTAAATTGGGGGGAATAACCAGCGATCGCTAAATCGACACCTAGCTGCATATCTTCGACTATATTACTACTCGCTAAGGATATGCTTTGAATAATTGACCAGGGAAAAGCCATCCCAGTTCCGGTTAATAAACAAGGTCCCCCTAGTTTCGCTAATCCTTGGGGACGCACCCAATTTTTGACTAAGAATGCCAACGCAGAAATGGAGTTCTTGACAGATGGATTGGGGGGTGTTTCCATTAAATATAATGCTTGCACTGGCTTGGCTGTGATTAATGCTTGTTGAGCAATAGTGGCGATCGCTCCTGGTTCCACTAAACAATCAGCATCAATCATAACTACCACCTCTGGCGGGTTTGGCGCTAGGTGGCGTAATCCATAATCGAGAGCATATCCTTTTCCTCGGTTGTCTGGATCTTGCCTTTCCAGAACTTGCACTCCGTTTTCAGTGGCGATCGCTACAGTTTCATCTGTGCAGTTATCCGCAATTACAATTATTTCATCGTCCGGTTTCAGTTGAGGTAAAATATTAGCCAAAGTTTGACCAATAACTAACCCTTCATTATGAGCCGGAATTAATACAGAAATTGTCGGTTCTGGTAGGTCGTCATTTGATATAAAACCTGGGAAATTAAACCCGGCTGCCAAACATTCAACGAACAGAACCATGATCGGAATTGCCCAACCAAAAGCTATTAATCCCAGCGTGAAACCAACCCAGATAGTGATCATTTTTTACATAGGCTCCATTTCAGGCACATCGGCTTCTGGCGCATCTAAATCAACTACAACATTGAGAGATTGGGAAATGAACCATTGACGCGGCACACCTTGAATAGTAATCTTTTTACCATCTCTTTCGATTTTCACATTGCCGCTTACTTTCTCAATATGTATATCTGAATTCATTAAGTAGGTAGCTTTATCTGTAACTTTAATCCACATCATTTAATTGCCTTATTGGGGGGTATATTTGGGGGAATAATTCCAGCTTATCCCCCACATTTTACCAAGCTAAATTAGGGAAAAATTACTCGTCTGCGCCGAAATCTTCCCGTAACTTAGCTTCCTGTTCATTGGTCAAGTTGGATTTAATCAACTCACCTTTTTCTTCATCTTTGAAGGCTTCCTCTACTTTATCTAAAGTCACACTACTGGTTAGTAAAAATAGTGCGGAAGTACCTTCAGTTACTTGATTTCGGACATCTTTGATAAATTCATCATCAATGCCGTAGTCAGTGAAATATCCTGACAATGCTCCGGCTAATGCACCGACCGCCATTCCTAATACCGGAACAAAGAAAATCAAGCCGAATAATAGACCCCAAAAAGCGCCGCCAAATGCACCAGAACCCACTAGGTCAACGGCTTGGGTGGTTTTGGGCTTCTTGCGACCTTGTGGCCAGAATACTATAGCCGCATCTTCGATTTGAATTAAACGTTGTTTCTGGAGTTCAGCGAGTTTAGCCAGAGCATTTTTAGCACCATCAGCGCTATTGTATTTCCAAACTGTTAGAGTTGCCATTGTTATCAATCTGGTGATAATTGTATGAGGGTAGTATAATGATAATTGTATAAAATTGTACAAATTTAAGAAAAATTTTATGATTCGTAGATGGCAATGTGGTTATATTGAAAATAAAAACCGGATTTCTGAATCAATAGAAACCCGGCGAATAGATAGTTAATCATCAACCCTTATTTAATGGCGATCGCCGGTTGACGGTGGCGCACTTCCAGATAAATTAACAAGGCGTTAATATCTGCGGGGTTGACCCCACCAATACGGGAAGCCTGACCAATAGTTAAAGGTTTGATCCGGTTTAATTTTTCCCGTGACTCCATAGATAGGGTTTCAATGGTAAGATAGTCTAAGTCTCGAGGGAGTTGGCGGTTAGCATGACGGCTGATCTGATCAATTTGGTTTTGCTGGCGTTCCATATAGCCGGAATATTTAATCTCAATTTCTGCGCCTTCTTTTTCCTCTAAGGATAACTGAGAATTACCTAGGTGATAATGTTCTAAATTACCATAGTGGAAACCGGGACGACGCAACAATTCCGCCAGACTAATTGACCCTTTAATTTTTTGTTGAGTATCAGAGGCGATCGCTATACCAATTTCGTCGCGTTCCTTAACTCTGGTCTGGTCTAGCCGCTGCTTTTCCGCGATAATATTAGCCTGTTTTTGTTGGAATAATTCCCAACGGCGATCGTCAATTAAACCAATTTCCCGACCCAAGGGAGTTAGGCGGCGATCGGCATTATCCGATCGCAATAATAACCGATACTCCGACCGACTGGTTAACATTCGATAGGGTTCTCGCAGATCCTTCGTACACAAATCATCAATTAAAGTACCGATATAACTTTGTTCCCGAGGAAACACAATCATATCTTCACCGCGCACCAATTTAACCGCATTAATTCCCGCTACAATTCCCTGTGCGGCTGCTTCTTCATATCCAGTTGTACCATTAATTTGACCCGCACAAAATAATCCCTCAATTTTCTTAGTCATCAACGTAGGATAACACTGAGTTGCCGGTAAATAGTCATACTCCACCGCATAAGCAGGTCGTAGCATCACGCAGTTTTCTAAACCCGGAAGACTCCGTAACATTTCTAACTGTAATTTTTCCGGTAAACCCGTAGAAAATCCCTGAATATAAAGTTCAGGAATATGACGGCCTTCTGGTTCAATAAAAATCTGGTGACTTTCCTTGTCAGCAAACCGCACAATTTTATCTTCAATACTCGGACAATAACGGGGTCCTTTGGCATCCACCCAACCGCCATAAACGGGGGATAAATGCAAATTTTCCCTAATTAATCGATGGGTTTCCGCCGTAGTTCTGGTTAAATAACAGTTCATTTGTTCCCTTTCAACCCACACTTCAGGGTCAAAACTGAACCATCGCACTCGTTCATCTCCGGGCTGAGGTTCTAAGTTGCTATAATCAACCGATCGCTTATCGACTCGCGCGGGAGTTCCGGTTTTTAGTCGTCCCGTTTCAAACCCTAAGCGGTTCAGGGTGTCTGTAAGTCCTACGGCGGCGAATTCTCCGGCTCGTCCCGCTGGCATGGATTTGTTACCCACCCAAATAATTCCACCTAAAAAAGTCCCTGTAGTTAGGATGAGCGCTTTACAGGCAAATGCTACACCAAAATAGGTTTTTACTCCTATGATTTCGTCATTTAATCCTAAGACTAAATCCGTTACCATTCCCTCCCGGATTGATAGATTTTCTTGGTTTTCGACTATTTGTCGCATTACTGCTGCATATTCGCGCTTATCCGTTTGCGCCCGTAACGCCCAAACAGCCGGTCCGCGAGAGTTGTTAAGTAGCCGTTTTTGCAGGTAGGTGCGATCGGCCATTTTGCCAATTTCTCCCCCCAGTGCATCGACTTCGTGGGTGAGTTGAGACTTCGCCGGAGCCCCCACAGCCGGGTTACAGGGTTGCCAGCCAATTTTATCTAAATTTAGGGTCAGCAGCAACGTGCGACAACCCAAACGCGCTGAGGCTAAAGCCGCTTCGCAGCCTGAGTGTCCGCCACCGACTACGATGATCTCAAATTCTTCTTGAAAGTCTACGGGTGAATTTACTGTCATAGTTGGGATATTTTACAATGTCGCTCTATTTGATTTTAGGGATATCTAATGATGTTATGGTCGAAGGGAAAGTCACCTTTCCCAACTCCAATTCAAAACCGTGCTTGCGAGTTTCCCAGCACACGGCTC
>NZ_JBIMLI010000212.1:0-5122 GCF_051859755.1 Limnospira sp. | reverse complement strand
AGCAGTTTGATTCTCTCCATGATGCCATGGATTCTGTTCTCAAGGCTGCGTCCTAACCGTATTGACTAGTGCTATATTTGATTGAGTAGTTGTTGCTGTAAAATCCCCACATAAAAGGGTAAATTATGTTCATAACTCCAGGATTGAAATAGGGCTAACTGCTGCTGTGCAGACTCAGCCAATTCGGGTAATTTGGTAATAAATTGTCTAGTCTGATTTAACACAGGAGGAAGCACGGTTAAACCCACAATGACAACGACGGTCGCCGCCACCAAATAAACCAGTGCCGCCGCGACTCCCCTAGGGATAAATCGTTTTCACTTAGCCACAGGTGCATTGAGAATAAATGCAACTAATGCAGCGACTATTAAAATAGTAACCAACTCCCCCACATAATTAATAGTTTGTAGGGTAAGACCTCCAGCAATCAGAATTAATATCCAAGAGATTAAGAACTGCTGTATAGGTGAAAATATGGAATTCATTAGGGCTTGATTTTTAACTATAGACTTTCAGATTGTACGGAGGCAAATTAGATGGTCAACCCCAGTAATTAGACTTCTACTGTACCCTGAGACACCTGATCATGTTCAACCATAAACACATTAGAGTAAAGGTTGGCAACAATTTGTTTACCTTGTTGGGTAAGAGACAAGTAATTTAAGGCATCTTTGACATAAGGATAAACACCATTCCAGTAGAATTTAGGATAGTTCTTGCGTAGGTCTTCTGGGCTTTTGTAGCCAACTCTTTGATTAAAGCCAGTTTCCTCAAATTCGTAAAATAAAGCACTGATTTTTTTCAGGTAACGAGGATCTGAGAGTTGACCAATGAGATCAGCCGCCCGAACCAAACCGGGATAGTTCATGGTATTCTGATGATCGGATTCTTTGGGGACTGGAAACCGGGTCAGTTCGATATTATGCTTAATGACTTCAGCATCAATCAGTTTATGGCCGCCAAAGCGTTCTTCAATAAATAATTTAGCGCGATCGACATGGAAAGGGGTGAGACTAGCATCAGTACATCCGTCTGGTAGTTCTACCATGGTTCCGCGTCCGGTAGCAAAGGTATTTTCTCGATCGCGACGACAAACGCCTTTGACATAACCAATATCGTGACAAACTAGGGAGATGATGTAGTGTAGCCAGTCTTCACAGGATACGCCACCCTCGCGGATATGTTTTCCCCGCAGGATTTCCTGTCCCACTAATGTGACCATAATTGTATGTTCGACATCGTGATAAAGGGCATCACTATTGGCAATGTTTTCTAGAGCCATGTTTCCAGCCCAGCCAATAATCTCCTCATAGTTGGATTTATAACCTCCGTGGGTGCGGCGGTAACCTTCCCGAATTAGTTCAACAAAGGCATCAATTAGACATTCCGTGGCATTAAAAACCATATAGGCCCGTCCTGGCTATGTTTTGATTATAGATAAACTACTGACGAGGTATGTACTATAGCACTCAGCCTATATCCTAATCTACGAAACAGAATTATCAAAAGCGATCGCCCCCAGACTGGTAGCGGGGACAAATCAGAATTGGTAAAGCTGAGTTAATCTATGTAAATAGATGTGAACTAGTGGAGACCTCGCGCCACAGACTCTCAAGGAGCCAAACCCCTTAAAAAATAAGGCTTTTTCGGCGGTATCCCTCAGATATTTTTCTCCTCGGTTCCCAGGGACACCTGGAAATTGTGAATTTTAAGAGGAATTTACGCAACTTTTCTTTACAATATATTTAAGGAGTGCCGGGGGAGGATTACTCGTGGTTCATAAAGATACATTACCAGATATTGATGACGATCAATACCCTGAATTGTCACTAAATGGCGATCGCGTTAAATTTGAAGACCTAGAGGAAGAACCCGAGGAAGCTGTACCTCCCCAGGGGGGCAGTTTGCGGAATATGGTGATCGGGGTGGTCATAGGAATTGTGGCGACTCTGGGAGTTCTGCACTTTTCCTCTAACAACAGTTCCGAACCAGTAACCGAGGAAAGCCCAGGGGTAGAAGTAGCGCCAGCGGTTAGTCCCAGCGCCACCCAAACGGTGACAGTAGCGCCAGTGGAAATGACGACTGTAACCCGCACCCTTGATGTGACCGGGACTGTGGAAGCCTACGACCTACTCCCAGTTTTACCCCAAGCCAGCGCAGTGCAAATTCAACAGGTTTTAGTAAATCAGGGGGAAATGGTAACAGAGGGACAGGTGATGGCGGTGTTAGATGATTCGGTTTTGCGATCGCAAATTGACCAAGCCAACGCCCAGGTAGAGTCCGCCAATTCCCTCGTCCGTCAGCGGGAAGCTAACCTCGGACAAGCCCAAGCAGGTCTCGCGCAAGCGCAAGCGAGTCTATTGGAGGCTGAGTCATTACTGACTCAAAATCAAGCTAGGTTAGCGGAAGCCAAGGCTAATTTAGATCAAGCCCGCCGAGAAGTAGAACGCTATGAAGATTTAAGCAGCCAAGGGGTGGTGAGTCGCCAGGAACTAGAAACCCGCATTACCACGGCAAAAACGGCCGAAGAAGGGGTGAGAGTCGCAGAGGCTAATATTTCTAGCGCTAGGGCTACCATTAGCAGTGCTAGGGCTAATATAGGCAGTGCTGAGGCTAACGTGGAAAGCGCCGAGTCTAATATCCGTAGTGCTGAGGCGGAAGTGCGTAGCGCCCAGGCGCGGGTTCGTCAGTTGGAAACTCAACGGGAACAAACTATAGTGCGTGCGCCTATGAGTGGCATTGTCGCCCAACGGACAGCGCGAGTGGGGGATGTTACTGGTAATCAACAACTGTTTTCGATTATTGCGGAAAATCAGTTAGAACTACACGCGAAGGTTCCAGAAACTCAGTTATCACAGGTGAGAATTGGTGCTGCTGTTACTGTGACTTCTGATGCTGATCAAAATTTGCAGGTGCGAGGGGTGGTGCGAGAAATTGCGCCTCTGATTGATCCTCAAAGCCGACAAGCTACTGTGAAAATTGACCTGCCTCCCTTGGGGGCTATTCGTGATTCTTTCTTGCGTCCGGGAATGTTTCTGCGGGCGGCGATAACTACTACTACTGTACAAGGAATGAAGGTTCCCGCTAGGGCCATCGTTCCCCAGGCTGACGGTAGTTCTATTGTTTATCGTCTATTACCTGATGATACGGTGGAAGCGCGAACTGTGGAAGTGGGCAACGTAATAGCCGTTATACCAGGCGATTTATCCCAGGCGAGTATAGAAATTATACAGGGTTTAAATGTAGGCGATCGCATTGCGATCGCTGGGGCAAGTTATCTTAAAGATGGCGATAAAGTTAATGTGGTGTCGCGGTGAATCATGAAACTCCCTATCTTGTCCCCTGTGGGAGGGGGGGATAATGTGGGTGGGGGTGCGGGGCTGTCTCCGCCGTGAATTACATCTGGGGGCGAGGAGATTCATCAAAAGCTGTGGCTATTCATAACTACTTAGGACAGTTGACAGAATAGATGGAAAGATTTAATACAGACTAAGGATTGTTAATTTGATAAACATTAATAGGTTGAGTGCGACCTTTGAGGTGAATGCTACCGATATATTCAGTTATAAATTGATGGCTAACTTCCTCATGGGTGTGTTGATTAATTAAAATCCGGCACACACCACCGCCAAAAGACTTATCATAACTTTCTAGTCGGGCAGCAATATTCACACTATGGGTGTGTTGATTAATTAAAATCCGGCACACACCACCGCCAAAAGACTTATCATAACTTTCTAGTCGGGCAGCAATATTCACACTATCTCCGAGAGTTGTATAGTACATTCTTTGGGAACTACCCAGACTCCCTGTAACTACCTCTCCGGTGGCAATTCCTACGCGCATAGAAACCGTAGGCTTACCTTCTAATTGCTATTGACTGTTTAATAATTTCAGTTTTTCTCCCATAGCTACGGCACAGGAAACGGCAGCGATCGCATCTTGGGAAATTTCTTCGGAAGTAGTGCGGGGAATAGGAACCCCAAACACAGCCATCACCGCATCCCCAATCAACTTATCGACAATTCCCTTATGGTCTAAAACCAGATCAGCCATGCCATTCATGTACTCATTTAACCAACACATCAAAGCATCAGCCGCCATAGTTTCGGCGATGGTACTAAACCCTTTTAAATCAGCAAATAATACCGTAGCAATCATTTTTTTTCCAGTCAGTTGACCCCGGGCAATTAATTCATCTCGACTTTGCCAAATCATCTCGGCAATTTGAGGGGTAACATGGCGACCAAACAGAGTCATAACCATCTGACGTTCTTGGTGTTCCCAATTGGCAATATAACCAGCGATCGCAATTCCCGAAGTAGTAAAAGCGATAATTGGTGGAACCAGGGGTATCCACCAGCCTTCCAGAAAAGCAATATAGGCGATCAGCGTCAAACTCCCGCCGCCAACCACTAAACTAAGTAAAGCGCCCCAACCTAATCGGTAAGTCCAACCCAGTGCCGTACCGATACCAGACCAAATCAGAATCCAAAACCACTCCATACCATAAGACCAGACCCGAAATTGAAGGCGACCGTCCAGGGCTTATGGGGACAAAATTAAGAATCACTACTCCCGTTGCGTTTGCTCATACTCATGAGAGTGCCGCTGTAGGGGGTGAAAAATAGGTCATTCAGGCTGTGGGCAATAGGGCCAATTAACACAATGCGATCGCTAAACAGATTAGGGTTTGATCGTCCTTCCAGTACATCTGTCATAGAAATCGTCTGAAAATTCTCTTGGGGGCCACGATAATTCAACAATACCTGATACCCCCCTGCATCAGCACTAAGAGAGTGCCCATCAGTGCCAGAAAAGCGGATCAAATTGCCCTGGGTCCAATTGAACATTTCCGCTGTCTGTAACCGTCGGGGTAATCCCATGTTGGTACAAATACATTAAGGCTAGTTTCGCGCCTAAACCTAAAACCGTTTGATTGTCTTCTGGTTGTACCGATAACAAACCCCGTCTAACGCGACCATCAGCATCAAGCACTAAATCAATCGAACCGACCTGACCTTTCTGATTCATTTAAGCTTAATATTCCTGAACATTGATTGACAATGCTCGGACTGTAACTATAGCAATACCATCATTGCTGACAGTAAAGGAGGAATCC
>NZ_JBIMLI010000211.1:0-5220 GCF_051859755.1 Limnospira sp. | reverse complement strand
TATCCTCAACCCTTCTCGCTTATTATACCGTATTGCCCTAAAATATTAACCGAATTTGTGATTAAATCATGCTCTCACTCAAATGACTACCGAACTTCAATCGTTAGAAAACCAAATCGAATCCCTACGCCAAGAGGCTGACAGAGCGATCGCCATCTGTGAAACCCTCTCAGGACTGGAACAGTTGCGGATTAACTATCTAGGCAAAAAAGGCCAACTCTCCAAAGTTCTGGGGGGAATGGGTAAACTTGAACCGGAAGCGCGCCCTCGTATTGGGGCGCGCGCCAACGAAGTTAAACAAGCCCTGCAAACTCAACTCGACCAGCGTCGCACAGCCCTAGAACTCGCCCTCATTGAAGCTCAACTAAAAACTGAAACCATAGATGTTACCATGCCCCCTGTGTATCGTCCCCAGGGCAAAATTCACCCCCTCAATGCCGTAATTGACCGGGCTTTAGATATCTTCGTAGGTATGGGCTACACCGTGGCTACCGGGCCAGAAATGGAGAGCGACTACTATAATTTTGAGGCATTAAACACCCCCCCAGACCACCCGGCGCGGGATATGCAGGATACCTTCTACCTACCTGATGGGAATCTGTTACGGACTCATACCTCTTCGGTGCAAATTCGCTACATGGAACAACATCAGCCCCCCATTCGCATTGTCGCACCGGGTCGGGTTTATCGTCGCGATACTGTGGATGCTACCCATGCGGCGGTATTTCATCAACTGGAGTTATTAGCGATCGGGGAAAATCTCCGTTTTACAGACCTCAAAGGCACTATTAAAGAGTTTCTGGGTCAAATGTTTGGTGATCTACCAATTCGGTTCCGCGCTAGTTATTTCCCGTTTACAGAACCCTCCGCTGAGGTGGATTTGGAATGGCAGGGTAAATGGTTGGAGGTGTTAGGCTGTGGTATGGTCGATCCGAATGTTCTCGAAGCTGTGGGTTATGATCCTCAAAAATATACTGGATTTGCTGCGGGGTTTGGGGTAGAACGCTTTGCTATGGTCTTACACCAATTGGATGATATTCGGCGGGTTTATGCTAGTGATCTGCGCTTTCTGCGACAATTCTAAAGGTTCTTAGGGTGGGTGTGGATTTTATGTTTTTGGCAGTTGGGAAATCCTTTAATCGGTCAGTTTCTGGGTTAGCTATAGTTTTGTTGATGCTCTCAGTTGCACAATTGGGGGCGCGCGCTCAAATATTGCCTAACTCTAACTCTAATATCGCCCAAACCACCAGCGATCGCTGTCGTAAAATTTCTGAACCTCGGGGTTTAGTAGTTCGGGCGCGACCTACTCCCAATTCTCCCGTCGTCGGTCAGGTTTCCTATGCTCAACAAGTGACTTTAGCCACTAATGCACAGGGAATAACTGGTCCTGGTGGTCGCTCCTGGGTGGAAATCACTAATCCCGTCCGGGGTTTTATTTCTAACGGCTTTCCCAATAGTTCCGGTAATTTGGTGGACTGTTCTACCGATTTGGCTGAAACTCCACCCACACGACCATCAGGGAGTCTTTGTCGTCAAGTCGATCGCGAGGCGGCTCCAGAAGGTGTCGCGGTCAGGGCTGCTCCTTCCCGCTCATCTGCTCGTCGCGGTGGTGTCGATTCGGGAGAACGGGTACAATTAGCATCTGACTATCGCTTAATTCCTGACCCTGATGGTGAGCGTCGCAATTGGGTTAAAATTACCACTCCGGTGGCTGGATATATCTCTGCTAATACGTTAATTATGTGTCGGTAGTTTCAGCCATTCGTTACCTCTTTCCCCCCATGCTTTTTCCTTTCTAGGGAAGCCGGGGGAATTAATTATCAATTACAGCAAACATTACCCTTTCCCTCAATCCGAATCCTAGGGGGGAGTATGTCAATATAGGTATTGCTGACAGGCTGATTTTAGCAATGTAGCCGCGTCTCGTTGCATTTCGGGAGAAAAATAATAATCATTGTAAAAAGAGGTTTTATCGCCCAAATCCGGGCGCTGATAGGCTAAATTCAGGGTGGTAGGGTATCCGGTGAGTCGGTTAATTAATAGTTGTGGCATTCCTCGGGTAGAAACACATTGAATATAATCATTAGCGAAGGGGATGATTTGAGCGATCGCCTGAGCATTTATCAAGTGGGGAAACTTGCCAAATAGACAATAAATATTATTGTATGTAAGTTGATAATCAGGCTCCCTCTCGGAAAACCAAAGCAGAATTTTCGGGACTTTAATTTTGCTCAATAAAAGCTGATAACTGCTGACCCAATTTTGTCGAGTTTCGGCGATAATCTGATTGACAAAATCGCGATCGCAGGTAGTCAATAACTCCTGATAAGCCGGTTCTGAACCCAACTGTTCACCATCAGAACGTCGGCGGATATATTCCAAGCCTCCGGTATCAAATAGGGAGTTACTCTCACTGCGTCCAGACATGACCTGAACAATGGCAAACTTACCGCGATTTATGTAATCGATTAAGGCAGAATTGTGGAGAAAGAAAGAAGGACCCGCCCCCCCATATCCCAAGTTTAAAACTGGTAATTTCAGCCAATTTGCCAACAAATTAGGATAGGGGCGATCGCCAAAACAGCCAAAAGTCTGTGCCGCGCCTAAACAGGTAAAATAATCACCCTGAGCGAGTGTGTGGGGTTGGGGGCCACGAAAAGATAATCCAGTGTTTCCCAACTCAAACATTTGGTAGTTAGTAATAGAGCGATCGCGTTCTTGATAATATCCCATAATTGATTAGCATTGTTAGCAGCATCTGAAAAATCGAGCTAATTAACCCGATCAATTCTAGCCAGATCCCCCAAAGCCGGACGAGTCCCATCAAGATTATTTGTCAAAGTAATTGGCAAAACATCCGACGCACCCCAGTAATTTACCAACTGTTGTAATAACCAATCCTGGTCATCACGCAAAGCATCCAAACCCGTAGCGCGGTTAATGATAGCAAACCAGACCACACCGCGATCGCGAGTTGGGATAGCCCCCGCCAAAGCACTAACATCAAACAAAGTGCCAGTTTTGACAGCCGAATTTGGAGGAATGCGGCGATATTCCAAAGTTCCCAAATCTCGTCCCGAAACAGGTAATAAATCCGCCACAGTTAAATCTGTATCTCGCAAATGTCTATCCAAAGCGATAAACATAGCCACCGAAGCCCTAGGAGAAATTTGATTTTCATGACCCAAACCAGAACCATTAATCAGGCGAATTTCATCAACGGAAACCCCAGCAGCCTCAGCCGCCAATCGTCGCACCATCTCAGCACCGCCCAAAGTTTCAGCCAACATTTCCGAGATGGGATTATTACTGTAGATATTCATTTGTTTAATAATCTCAGCCAAACTCAGAGACCGATGGCGGATTAGGGGTTGGAGATTAGGCGGGGAGGTGACATATTGCACCGAGCCCAAAATTTGTACCTGTGGTTTTGGCAACCCCGACCCTGAACGGACATATTGAGTAGCTGCTTCTGACTCCCACAGCCGGGAATCGAGGGATTGACGGAGTAAATTACCCACCAGTTGCGGTTCCGATTCATAATTCATCGAAAAATTACCAGCGATCGTCAAATTTCCCCGCACCTGACGAATACCCAACTGATTGAGAGCATATCCCAAACTAAAAGCCTCTTCCCAGACAAAAAAGGGATTTCCTCCCCCCACAATCACCAAATCCCCTTGCAATACCCCATTTTCAATGGGACCAGTTGCGCCAATGATGGTTTCAAACTGATGGTTAACACTCCAGGTTTGCAACGCCGCCAAAGATGTAGCTATTTTAGTGATCGAAGCGGCCGATAAAGGAATATCCCCCCGATGATTAGCCACCGTAAAAGGTCCCGCCTCAATCCATACCCCCTGAGAGGCGCTGGATATGCCACGACTGGATAAACGCGCCAAATACTGTTGGACGATCGCCTCTACTGCTGGATCTGGGCGTTCAATAGAGATAATATCCGATAGGCTGCTTTCCCACATTTGCTGGGAAGTCCTATTCAATTGGTCGCGATTCATCCCAGCCATCTCCAACCATACAGACATAATCCCAGAAGTAAACACATCTAACATCGGCCGCTGTTTCCTCAAAGTCAAACAAAAATCAGATAATTATCAACACCGCAATTCTAGGATTTTCCCGGACCATTAGAATCAGTTTTCTTGAGGATAATTGTAAATGGATAAGTCCTAAACACTGCAGCCAAACCCTGCTTCAAAAGCTTTCTGGCCCTGGCCCGATGAGTGGGACTTAACGGTTGCCCCAGTGTGTCAACCACAAAAACGTAATTTTGGTAATTTGGCATTTAAGCTATCTCCCAGATGGGGTAATGTTTGCCTCGGTCATGTTAAAGGGGCTTTTTACGTCTAGCTCACTGGAGCTTACAAATCCACTCATCTCGTTCCTTAAAGATAGACGACAGAGCAACAGGCTGGCGCTCACCTGTAGGTGTCATCACCCCCTTAACGTAGGTCTAATCCTGGACCTGCATCGATCATCTCCTTTGAGGAGTAATTTCGGGATCGAGCCGGAAATTATCGGATTTTATGCAAGAGTCTAGTGGCTGGCTAATGGCTGATTAGCATTACCCTGTAGGTGGGCTTCTAAGAACCACAGGCGCATATCAGCAGTGCGGGAAATTTCTGTATATAGGTCTGCTGTGTCTGCATCACCCAGATTATCAGTTTTGTCGATCGCCTCTCGCAGGGACTTAGCATACACACCAAAGCGATCGGCCAAAGCCACAATATGATCTGTGCCATTATCAATATTTAGTGGATATTCTGGTAAAATCGATTCAGACGCTGCCCGACGAGCCGTTCCCATCGCATAACCTCCCAGGGCGGTAACTCGTTCAGCAATCATATCCACATATCCCTCTAATTCCCCTGCTAGTTCATCAAACAACAGATGTAGGGAGTAGAAGTTCAGCCCTTTAACATTCCAATGAGCCTGCTTAACCTGGGTTTTCAGGTCGAGAGTAGTTGCTAAACTTTGATTGAGGATTGTGATAATTTGAGACCGGGTGTCTTCCGGTAAATCTATACGGCTTGAGTACAGTCTAGTTTTGGTAGTGGTGCTAGTCATAAATTAATTACTGATACATTTACGCGACATTTATCCGGCTATTGCCTGACAATGCGATGATAGCACTATTACCCGTTAAGGTAACAGAGGCGGTATCCCGCAAAGCTTTTAGAAAGATTCCAAAAGCACCGTTCC
>NZ_JBIMLI010000210.1:0-5250 GCF_051859755.1 Limnospira sp. | reverse complement strand
TTATCCTCAACCCTTCTCGCTTATTATACCGTATTGCCCTAAAATATTAACCGAATTTGTGATTAAATCATGCTCTTTCAAGATTCTGTTTCTAGCAGATAGAAAGATAGATCCACATCTGGGATAATTAAATTATTCCAGATTTTGCAATACTCAGAAACTTCCGGCTAATGCAAGATTTTTCCGGGTTAAATGTATCTGATAACAGTTCTCAGCTACCATTATCAGGCTTTGGGAACCTTTTACCCGGTTTGGATGCCGATCTAGTTTTTATTCAGAATCAATCGGGGGAGTATCTACTATTTTCTTGGCGACAATGCGATCGCCATCCCCTTCCTGTGGACAAAATCACGGGAACTAATATGGCAGATACATTTAAGCCTCTGGTACTCGGACCCTATCAAGAAAGAATCCACCGGATGATCACCAGCTTAATACCAGAGCGCTTCAGTTATCCATTTTGTTATGAAGAATACTATTTTCCCCTAGAACTGATTGTCAGTCCCATATTAAAATCTAACGGCACTGCTACCCATGTTCTGGTGATGGGGCGACTACTGGAAAATTCTCAACTGAATCTTAACCCTAATCAAGAACTGATTGCCTACCGCGCCTTACCATCTAATTTTGATATCCAGCAAAAAATGCTGGTTCAAATTGCCGGAACCCTTTGCCGCAGCGTTCCCCCCACTTCTCAAATTTATCAAACTATTATCAGCCAAATTACTCAAAAAATTCGCCGCACTCTGGATTTAAAAGAGATTTGGCAACAAACTGTTAACGGCTTGGGTCAGGTTCTTGGTGTCAGTCGCTGTATTATCTGTCCCTATCGCAGCACCTCTGATAAGTCTACCCAAGTGGTGGCTGAGTACCGCCAACAAGATGTCCCCATGATGTTGGGTTTAAATCTATCGAGTGAGTCGGAATTGGGTTGGCTCAAGCCTTAGCCACTTTAGAACCGATTATCATTGAGCGCAGTTCCCCTGAAAATGACCCCTATCAACGCTATTCGTTGATGGTTGTTGCTACTGCTTATCAAGATCAGCCTAATTCTTTGATTTTCCTTCATCAATGCGATCGCACTCGCCAGTGGACGGCGGCGGAAATAGATTTTGTCCGGGAGTTGGCTACTCATGTGGGAACCGCGATCGCCCATGCTACCCTTTATCAGGAGTTAGAAGAAGCTAGACTAGAAGCGATCGCTCTTTCTCGTCTCAAAAGTGAGTTCCTCGCCAATACTTCCCACGAACTCCGAACTCCCCTTAACGGTATGATCGGCTTCCTTCAGTTAGTCTTAGATGGTATGGCTGATGACCCAGAGGAAGAACGGGAATTTATCGAACAAGCACATCAAGCAGCTATTCATCTCCTGAATTTAATTAATGATGTTTTAGATATTGCCAAAATTGAAGCGGGTAAAATGGATATTGAACTCGCCTTGGTCAAAGTTGATGAAGTTATCGGAGAAATCGAACATTTTATTCGACCTCAAGTTGAACAAAAAAATTTGAAATTTACTATTCAACCAGAAGCTGTCAATAGTCAAATTATTGTTTATGGCAACTATCAGCGCATCTTACAAGTGATTCTAAATTTCCTGGAAAATGCGATTAAATTTACTCACAAAGGCGGCATTAATATTAGCATAGGAATTATTCGGAAAAATGTGATGATTCAAAATCAAAAATTTCCGGGATTTGTGGAGTTTAGAGTTGTGGATACTGGTATTGGTGTTCCCATTGAAAAGCAAGATAGATTATTCCACGCTTTTTCTCAGGTTGATAGTGGTTACACTAAGCAATATGGGGGGACGGGACTCGGTTTAGTTATTTCTCAAAAGCTGGTTCAAGCTATGGGAGGTAAGGTTAAGTTTTACAGTTTGGGGGAAGGCTTAGGATCAACTGTGACTTTTACTATTCCTCTCTATCAAGAACCATGATATTAATTACCAAAAGATAGGGGGTTGACAACCTC
Organism: Limnospira sp.; assembly: GCF_051859755.1. Classification (NCBI taxonomy): domain Bacteria; kingdom Bacillati; phylum Cyanobacteriota; class Cyanophyceae; order Oscillatoriales; family Sirenicapillariaceae; genus Limnospira; species Limnospira sp. Next base: position 3,276 of record NZ_JBIMLI010000210.1, on the reverse strand, counting down.
CGAAATATCATGGTACTATTTTGATATATGATTTTATAATGAAAATCTTGCCTTGTTAAATAAAATTGCGACTATTCCCATTATCTAAAATGATACCACAAGCCGACCGGAAAAGCAACCCCCACAGCTTCCCATCGGCAAATTTTTTTTGTTACAAAACTTAACAATAAATTTACAAATCTCATTGTTATTGTTGCAGTAAGCGTTGATAGTCCACTACTCGACAAATGCGCCATTCAGGTAGTATTGTGGCTCCTATATGTTGGTAAAATGCGATCGCCGATTGATTCCAGTCGAGGACAGTCCACTCTAAGCGCCCATACCGACGTTCTAGGGCTACTTGAGCGACCTGTTGGATCAAGGCTTTCCCAATGCCTAAACCTCGATATTCAGGCATAACAAATAGGTCTTCTAAATGAATGCCGGGTTGAGTCAAGAACGTGGAAAAGTTATGAAAAAACAGAGCAAAGCCTACGGTTTTTTGCTCCCATTCAGCGATAATGACCTCAGCCATTGGCCGATCGCCAAATAGATACTGTTTCAAGGTTTCCAGATCTCCAGTGACTTGGTGGGAGAGTTTTTCATATTCAGCCAAAGCCTTAATTAAAGCCCAAATGACCGGAACATCATCAACAGTAGCAGGACGGATAATTAGTTGAGCAGGCATAGTTACTTAGAAGTTGACAACTGATTTTAATCGGTTCGACATGGGGAGGAGTTAGCTAGTTAGCAGTCTGCTCAAAAAAAGTAAAGATTCTTAGAGTTTAATCTAGGCCTAAAATGGTTATAATGGCTTCACTTTGTAATTAAAGTTACCATAACACCATGTCACAACCGACAATCGAATCAATTTTACACGAGAAACGGTTATTTCATCCGTCCGAGGACTTCTCCAAACAGGCCCGGATTAAGAGCATGGAAGAGTACCGGGAACTCTACGAGAAAGCCAAAGCTAACCCGGAAGCCTTTTGGGCAGAATTAGCCGAAAATGAGTTGCACTGGTTTAAAAAATGGGATCAGGTGCTGGACTGGCAGCCACCTTTTGCTAAGTGGTTTGTGGGGGGCAAAATTAATATTTCCTATAATTGCCTCGATCGCCATTTGACTACCTGGCGCAAAAATAAAGCCGCTTTAATTTGGGAAGGCGAACCGGGAGACTCTCGCACCCTGACTTATTCCCAACTACATCGGGAAGTTTGCCAAATGGCTAACGTGATTAAACAGTTGGGAGTCAAAAAAGGCGATCGCGTTGGGATTTATATGCCCATGATACCAGAGGCGGCGATCGCTATGTTGGCTTGTGCCAGAATTGGCGCACCCCATACCGTCATTTTTGGCGGTTTTAGTGCCGAGGCTTTAAAAGACCGCCTCGAAGATGCCCAAGCTAAATTGGTGATTACTGCTGATGGTGGTTGGCGCAAAGATGCGATCGTACCCCTAAAAGAACAGGTAGATAAGGCTTTACAAGCTGGTGCGCCTAGTGTTGATAACGTTTTGGTCGTACAGCGCACTCAGCAAAAAATCCAGATGGAACCCGGACGGGACCACTGGTGGCATGACTTGCAACAAAATGCTTCCGGGCAATGTCCCGCCGAAGAAATGGATAGTGAGGATATGCTGTTTATCCTTTACACTAGCGGGACTACTGGTAAACCCAAGGGAGTTGTACACACTACTGGTGGCTATAATCTTTACAGTCACATTACTAATCAGTGGGCTTTTGATTTACAGGATACTGATGTTTACTGGTGTACCGCTGATGTGGGTTGGATTACTGGCCATAGTTATATTGTCTATGGGCCTTTGTCCAATGGGGCCACAACTTTGATGTATGAAGGGGCTCCCCGTGCTTCTAATCCCGGTTGTCTGTGGGATGTGGTAGAAAAGTATGGGGTCACTATTTTCTATACTGCTCCTACTGCTATTCGAGCTTTGATGAAAATGGGTGAAAGACACCCTAATGCTCGTGATTTGTCTTCCTTGCGGATTTTGGGGACCGTCGGAGAACCCATTAACCCAGAAGCCTGGATTTGGTATAACCGCGTCATTGGTCACGGAAAATGTCCCATTGTTGATACTTGGTGGCAAACCGAAACCGGGGGTTTTATGATTACTCCTCTTCCCGGTGCGACTCCTACTAAGCCGGGTTCCGCTACTTTGCCTTTCCCTGGAATTATTGCTGATGTGGTTGATACCGAAGGCGAACCTGTTACTAATAATTCTGGGGGGTATTTGGTGGTGCGTCACCCCTGGCCGGGTATGATGCGGACTGTTTATGGCGACCCCGATCGCTTCCGTCGTACTTATTGGGAGTATTTACGACCTAAAAATGGCGATTATGTCTACTTCGCTGGTGATGGCGCTCATAAAGATGAGGATGGCTATTTCTGGGTGATGGGCCGCGTTGATGATGTGATTAATGTTTCCGGTCATCGCTTGGGGACTATGGAGGTTGAGTCCGCTTTGGTTTCTCATCCCGCTGTCGCTGAGGCGGCTGTGGTTGGCCGTCCTGATGAGGTTAAGGGTGAAGAAATTGTGGCTTTTGTTACTCTCGAAGGCGATCGCCAACCTGATGAAGCCTTGGAAAAAGAGTTGAAGCAGCACGTTGTTAATGAAATTGGCGCTTTGGCTCGTCCCGGAGAAATTCGCTTTTCTGATGATTTGCCTAAGACTCGTTCCGGTAAAATTATGCGACGTTTATTGCGATCGCTTGCTTCCGGCCAGGAGATTTCTGGGGATACTTCCACTCTCCAAGATCGCACCGTTCTCGAAAAGTTGCGCGGTGGCGCTTAGTTGAGCAATTCCCTCCCTCCTTAATTGAACCCGGATTTTCTTAGCCACAACTTTGGTGCGTCAGTTTCCCCCATCGGGAAATCATTAATTAATTGCTCTGACGCACCCGATCGCATTTTTGATTTTTTCGTCAACATCAAAATCCGCCCCGCCGCAGGGGTTGACAGGGAGCCGAAATTTTGCTACGATATTAGTATCAAGTTAGATAATGGAAATATAATCTAATTTTTAAAAATTGCAAATATTCCCATTATTATACGAGTAAACTGTCAAGCACCCCAAAAGTCAAGCCCCTACCCCCAAAAAGCGAAATTTTTAACATTTCTTAATATTTGATTTTTTCGTCAACATTTCAGGTCATCTGGGGAGAGCCAGAATTTAATCCAAGATTTGCTTTATATCTTAGGACAATAAGGTACAATACCCCCAAAGATTCGCAACTCAATAATGAGTATACGGTCAAACCCCAGACCATGCCAAATT